>JANLTL010000631.1:0-22221 GCA_031362905.1 Burkholderiales bacterium
CGATGTCGCGCGTGGCGCGCTCGTTGCGCGCATCGTACTTGTGCATGAAGCGTTGCTGGTCACCGCCGAGCAGGTAACCGCCGGAACCGCGCAAGCCTTCCTCGATGATGGTGCCGGTAATACGCGTGCCGGCCCCGGCCAGCACCCCGGTGGGATGGAACTGCACCATTTCCATGTCGCGCAGCGGCAGCCCGGCGCGCAGCGCCATCGCCATGCCGTCGCAACTCTTGTCGCCCGAGGGTGTGTGATATTTGTACATGGTCGGCCCGCCGCCGGTGGCGAGCAACACCGCCTTGGCCTGCACGAACACGAATTCGCCATCGCGCATGTCGATCATCAGCACGCCGGCGAGCGACTCATTTCCGTCACCGGCATCAGCCGATTTGATCAGCTCGATGGCGCGATGCTCTTCGAGCCGGTCAATCCCGCGTGCCCAAACCTGCTCGGCCAGACGGTTGATGATCTCGATGCCGGTGAGGTCGCCCTTGTGCACGGTGCGGTCAAAGGTCTGCCCCGCAAAGGCCTTCTGGTGCATGGTGCCGTCGGGGTTGCGGTCGAAGAAGCAGCCGAGTTCATTCTCCAACTCGTGAATGCGCACGACAGCCTGCTCAACCAGCGTCCAGGCCAGGTCCTGATCTGCCAGCCATTTGCTGCCCTCGATGGTATCCATGAAGTGGCGCTCGACCGAATCCTCCTTGGCGAGCGCCACGTTGTAGCCGCCCTGCACCATGCGTGTGCAGCCGCTTTTGCCTAGCAGGCCCTTGACGGCGACGGTGATCTGCAAGTCAGGCGCGGCTTGATGCGCGTGCAGGGCCGCGAATAGGCCCGCGCCGCCGGAGCCTAAGATCAGGATGTCGGTGGTGAGGCGGCGGATGGAAGGCATTGGGTTGGCAATGGCAAGAAATTGACTTTGGTGACAATAAAGGCCGGAGGTATTTGAGCATTTCCTCCGATGGATGTTCGTTGCATTTTTATTAAATAATCTGCACAATACAATATTCGGAATCTGGAGACATTTTCATGTCTGCCGTCGCGACACACGCCATCATCGACACCGCCCAAGCCCGCGAAATGATGCTTGCCAACGCCATTCGCGGCGCGGCCATTATCGGCGAGCCGGGTGGCTGGTCGGTGTTGCTCAAACTCGGCAAGACTGACAAAACCTTGGGTACGCAGCGCACCAACAAGCCGCGGCAATGGATTTCTCTCGACCGCTGCGTGAAATACCTCAAGCAGGAATTGGGCGTTGCCCGTTTCCATCTGCTCGATGCCACCCGGCATGGCGAAGCGGCAGCGGGGCGCAGTGCGCGCAGCGATGCCGCAGACCGGTTGCGTCGTGCCCACGCCGCTGCCGATTACGATCAATGGTTTCGTGCGCAAGTGCAAGAAGCCCTCGACGATCCGGCGCCGCCGGTTGATCACGCCAGGGTGAAGCGCAGCTTCGCCGCCAAGCGCGCGGCGTTGCGCAAGCGCACGGCCGCTGCTGGCAAAACTGCGGCTTGAGGCCAGCGTGGAGCTGGCCTGGAAGCGCGCTGCATTGCGCGACCGTGAGCACATCATGGAATTCATCGCGCGCGATAAGCCGCTGGCGGCGATTGCATGGGACGAACAGCTCGAACAAAGCGCCGAGCGATTGATCGATCAGCCGCGTATGGGGCGCAGCGGGCGCGTGTCGGGCACGCGCGAGCTGGTGATCCATCCGAACTACATCCTGGTGTACCGGCAAGCTGCGGCGAGACTGGAAATATTGCGCGTCTTGCATGCGGCGCAGAAGTGGCCTCGTTAATCACGTCAGGCGGCTTTCACGCCCAAACTCGCCAGCACCTGTGTGCGGCGCCCCTGGGTGTCAGCACGAATCTTGTCGTACAAACTGCCGCCGTGGCTGTCCATGCCGACCAGCAACGGGCCGAAGCCCTTGATGCGAAATTTCCACAGTGACTCGGGGTTGAGATCATCGAGGTCCACGTCTTCGATCTGCTCGATCCAGGTCGTCTCGAGCGCAGCCGTGCCGCCGACGATGGCGAGATAAACGCCGCCGATGTCGGCAAAAGCTGCGGCGCTGCTTTCGCGCAGCCCGCCCTTGCCGATGACGATGCGCACGCCGTTTTGCGTCATCAGCGGCCGCGTGAAGCGCTCCATGCGATCCGAAGTGGTGGTGCCGATGCAGACCGGCGCATAGCCGGAAGGATGCTCGGCGCTCTTGTCCACTTTCTTCACGTTGGGGGCGGTGTGGATCACCGCATGGCCCTTGAGGTCAAAGCGCGTTGGGCGGCCGCGATCAAACATGTGGATTTGGGTGGCGTCGCGGATGCCGAACAGGGTGCCGTTGAGGGTGACGGTGTCGTTGATGCGCAGCGCGCGCACTTGCGCTTCCGTGACGGGGGTGGTCAATTCGTGATGGGCCATGGCTCTACAACCCTTGGTGGCAGCGCATGGTGACGGCATCACCACCAAGACCATTGGTGGGAGCCATGCACAGGCCGGTGGCCGCATAAGAATGGATGGCGCCGTAGAGGCGCGGATCAAAATCCATAACTCACCCCCGCGCTGGTAAAGGTCGCGCGCGCGCGTCTGGCCGAGTGGCATTGCATGTTGACCGCCACCGGGTTCATCGTGATGTGCGTCGCTGCCACTTCGATATGCACGGCAAACGCGGTCGAGTCGCCACCGAGGCCCTGCGGCCCGACGCCGAGCTGGTTGATCGCTGCCGTCAATTGCGTTTCCAGCTTCGCGCCCTCCGTATCGGCGCACACGCTGCCGAGCGGCCGCGTCGCCGCGCGCTTGGCGAGCGCGACGCAGAGGTCCGAAGTGCCGCCGACTCCGACGCCGACTATCGTGGGCGGGCAGGTCTTGCCGCCGGCGGCCAGCACGCAATCGACCACGAAAGTCTTGATCGCATCGATGCCCTCAGCGGGAATCGCCATCTTCAGGAACGAGTTGTTCTCCGAGCCCGAACCCTTGGGCACCATTTCGATTTCGAGCGTATCGGCCTGGTCCGAAAAATCGATGTGAATCACCGGCACTTCCGCACCGCACGAGGTGTGCTCATTCTTGCGCGTAATCGGGTGCACCACCGAGGAGCGCAGCGGATATTCGCGCGTGGCGCGCGCACAGCCGCTGCGGATGGCCTGCTTCAGGGCATGGCCGTCGATCGCAATGCCGCGCCCGATGGTGACGTTGTAGATCGGTACGCCGGTGTCCTGGCACAGCAGGTTGTCGGTGTCTTCGGCCACCTTGATGTTGGTGATCATGGTGCCGATGATGTTCTTCGCCGTGGCGTCGGTCTCGCTCTTGTCGATGCGCGCAAAGCCGGCCTTGATGTCGGGCGGCAAAATTTTGAGCGCGCGGATATACAGCTCTTTGGCAGTGTCTTCGACGGCCTGCATGTTGATGTTCATCATCAGCCCGCACTCAGTTTCCGTGTCGCGATCACTTTCTTCCACACCTCCGCCTCGGCGCGAATGGCTTTCTCGAACTCGTCCGACTTGTTGCCCACCGGCGTGATGCCCTGGACGAAAAAGCGCCCGCGCATTTCGGCGCTGTCGAGCACCTTGGCGGTATCGCGCTGCAGCTTGTCGACAATGTCGCGCGGCGTGCCGGCCGGCAGCATGAAGCCGAACCAGCCGGTGTTCTCGAAGCCGGGCAGGCCGCTCTCGGCCGCTGTCGGCACGTTGGGCAGCATCGCCGAGCGCGTCTTGCTGGTGACGGCCAGCGCCTTGATCTTGCCCTGGCCTGCCAGGCCCACGCCGGCGGCGATGTTGCCTACCATCATCTGGATTTGCCCGGCAGCAAGGTCGTTGTAGCTCAAGGCCTCGCCCTTGTAGGGCACGTGCTGAATGTCGATGCCGGCGGCGGTGGCGAAATTTTCTCCGGCCATGTGCACCTGGCTGCCGACACCGGCCGAGCCGAAATTGATCGATCCGGGTTTGGCTTTAGCGAGCGCGATCAATTCGGCGATATTGTTGGCCGGCACCGAGGGATGCGTGACCACCAGCATCGGCCCCATCGCCACGTTGGTGACGGCAATGAAGTCCTTTTGCGCATCAAACGGCATTTTTTTGTAGAGACTGGGGTTCACGGTGAAGATGCTGCCCGAGGTCATCAGGATCGTGTAGCCATCAGGCGCCGCCTTGGCCACCACCTCGGCGCCGATGTTGCCGCCGGCGCCACCACGGTTTTCGATCACCACCGACTGGTTCCAGGATTCGCCCAGTTTCTGCCCGACGATGCGCGCCACCACGTCGGTGGTGCCACCGGCGGCGAACGGCACGACGACGCGCACTGCTTTGTTGGGCCAGGCTTGCGCGAGCGCGGGTGGTGCGGTGACGAACGGCGCAAGGTAGAGCGCAGCGAGAATGATGTGACGGATCGGTTTCATGACGTTCTCCTTGAAGCGGTGCAACTTGGATTGACTCTTGCGGATCGAGGTGTAGTGAGGCGATTCAAACCACGCGACCAGGGCGCGGCTGCCGCATTCAGTTCACCCGGCCACCAGACTTAAGCTCTTTGTCCTCAGTTAACCAGGGCCAGCGCAAACGCGAGGCCAGTGACCAGCGCCACGCCGGCGCCACCGGCGATCCAGTTCTTGCGCTGCCCCGACCACGGCCCGAATTCGATCAGGATCAAACGCAGGCCACCAGTGAGATGGGCGGCGAGCAGGATCACCAGACCCCATTCGGCAATCTTGAAGATGGGCTGTTGCGTCCAGCTGATGATGCCATTGAACGCCGCCTCACCCGCGAGTGCATGGCCGAGCGCCCAAAAATGCACCGGGAGGAACAGCGCCAGCAGCACACCAGACAGGCGATGCACCACAAACGCCCAGTAGGAGGGGTGGTTGCGCGAGCGGGCGTCAATCCTTCTCATCGCATTCACCCGGTGTAGACGCCGTATACCGCGCGCAAGCCCAGAAACAGGATGGTGATGCCAAACAGCTTGGTCACCGTGACCGCAACAAAGCGGTTCATGCCAAGCCACTCTTCACAGACGCGCATCAGGCCGATCGGCACATGCACCACGCAGGCAAGGACGAACACGCCGTAGAAGGCCGCGAACGCGAACGAGCCGCGCGTGCGCGCAAGGATTTCGCTGCCGGTCAGGCCGCCGCGCACCGCGTAAATCATCACCGCAATGTGGACCACCACGCACAGCGCCAGCAGCATGGCGCTGATGCGCTGCCAGTACCAGAGCTTGGCTTCGACGATACGGGTGTCGGTGCTCATCTCGAAGTGCCCATCCCCGAGGCGCTCATCCACGAAGTGCTAATCCCGGAAGTGCTCATCCCAGTTCACCCATCACCGCCGCGCGCGCGGCAAGGCGCTTGAGGCCCGAGATGCCTGCGGTCGGCTCGATGTGTTTGGGGCAACGCTCGTTGCACGAGCCTTGCGTGTGGCAGGCGTGACAGCCGGCGTCGCCGGATACGGCAAGCAGGCGTTCCTTTTGCTGCACGTCGCGCACGTCGTTGGCAAGCGTCCAGGCGCGGTTGAGTGCGGCCGGGCCGAGGAATTCGCGCCGCCAGCTCACCACGTCGCACGATGCGTAGCAGGCGGCACAGCCGATGCATTCGATGCCGGCGTCGACCGCCTGACGCTGTCTGGATTCGGGTTTGACCACCGCGAAATCATCATGACGCGTCCTGGTGCCCTTGAACTGGCCGCGCGCTTTTGCCCATTTGTCGAAGAACTCGCGCATGTCGGTGGCGAGGTCCTTGATCACCGGCAGGTTGGCGAGCGGCGCGATCTCGAGCCTGCCGTCTTCGGCCACTTTGCTCACATGGGTGCGGCAGGTCCAGCGCGCCTTGCCGTTGACCGTCATCGCGCACGAGCCACAGACGCCGACGCGGCAGGCGAATCGGTAGGCGAGCGTGGGGTCAAGAACGCGCTGGATGTGCGTCACCACATCGAGCACCGTCTGCGATTCACGGCGCGGCACCTCGTAGAGCGTAAAACTGCCGCGCGCGCCATCACCCGGCGCCCGCGCCTTGCCGCGCCAGACCGATACCTTGAGCGTGCCCATGTCCGTGCGCACGTCAGTGACAGCGTTGGAGTCCATGCCGTGCATCTTAATGCGCCTCCAGATAAGCCTCGACCTCGCCGCGCGAGGGCACGCTGCGCGCGCCCGCTCGCGTCACCTTGATCGCCGCTGCTGCGCTGGCAAAGCGAAACATGGCTTCGAGCGGCACGCGTGCAGCCTTGGCATACTCACCGGCGAGTAGCGCTATTGCGCCATGGAACGCATCGCCGGCGCCGGTGGTGTCGAGGGCAGTGGTCGCGTAGGCCGGGGTGAAATGCAGGTTGCCAGGCTGGTCTGCGGTCAGCCAGGCGCAGCCGCGCTCACCCAGTGTCACCGCCGCGACGCGCGCACCGAGGGCAATCGCCGCGCCCAGGCCAAGCGCCATGTCTGATTCATCGATGGCGCTCTCTCTGGGCCTGGCGTGCGGGTGGGCTGCGGCATCGGCCTGCTCTGCACTGCAAAAGCTGCGAAAGCCCGGCTCGGAAAACACGCAGTAGTCGGCCAGCCCCGCCAACTCGCGCAACACCGCGCGCTCCGCTGTATCGCCATCCAGAACCGTCGCGATGCCTGCCCTGCGAGCTGCTTCCAGAGCCATTCTTGAGCCGACTGGCCAGCGCACGTCCGCCAGCAGCGCGTCACAGGCGGGCGGGCCCGACAGCGTGTCAAGCGGCAGCCAGTCGGCTGCGCTCGCGAGGGCGCTGCCACGTGCATTGACGATCAGGCGTTCGCCCCTGGCATCGACCAGGATCACCGAGTGTGACGATGTGCTGCCGGCCACGCGGTGCAAGCGCGTGGCATCCACGCCGTGACGCAAAAAATCGGCCTGCATGCGTTCGGCGATATCGTCCGCGCCGCACGGCCCCCAGAAGCGCGCCGTGCCGCCAAGATGGGCAACGGCCACTGCCGCATTGGCTGCCATGCCGCCGCCCGATTCGACGAACGCGGATGCGCGCAGCTTGGCCGGTGGCGCTACCACAGCATCGATGCTGAACACCCGATCAAGCGATGTGTGGCCGACACACACCACCACCGTCATGCCGTGGCCTCGGTCATCGCCACGCGCGTGATCTTGCCGATCAGCGCGCATTCATCGAGGGTGAGCGAAAGCGGAATGCGCACATCGCACAAGCCGCGCAGCAAGGTGGCGGTACGCGGCAGGGCGCCCGGCGTGAGGTAGTGCCAGTGGCCGAAATGGCTGGTGAACCCCTGCGGTATCTCCACGCCGAACCACTTGATGTGCAGGCCGCGCGCGTCGCAGGCGGACAGAAACACCTGCAGTGCGGGTGGTGGCAAATCAATATGAAACTGGATCGAGCTGGCGACGAACTGCTCGTTTGCGCCCCTGGCCGGCACGCGCAGATGCGGCACGCCTGCCAAGGCTTGTTCGAGCGCGGAATAGAGCGCGTTCCACTGCCGCGCACGCTGCGGCAGCAGCGCGATTTGCGGCCGCAGCATGGCGGCGGCGATGGTCGACATGCGCATGCTGAAATTGGGCGTGATGTAACGCCAGCGCTCGAACACGTCGTCGCCCGGGCGCAACAGGTGCTGGCCGTAGAGCATGTAGCTGCCCGACATGAGGATCACTTGCGCGGCGATGTCGTCATCGTCGGTCACCAGCAGGCCGCCTTCGCCGCTGTTGATGTGTTTGTAGGTCTGGGCGGAGAAACAGCCGATCGCGCCCCAGGTGCCGGTGGGGCGCCCGGCCCAGCTGGCGCCCATGGTGTGGGCGCAGTCTTCGATCAGCGCAATGCCGAGTCGTTTACACAAGGTAGAAGTCGCTGCCAGGTCCGAGATATGGCCGCGCATGTGCGACAGCATCAGCACCCTGGCGCCGCTCTCGGCGGCCTTGCGCTCCAGGTCGGCCAGGTCAAGCGCGCAATCGTCTGTCATCTCGACCAGCACCGCGCGGGCGTTGGTGTGGGCAATTGCGCCGGGCACCGGCGCCAGCGTAAACGCGCTGGTCAGCACCGCGTCACCGGGTTTCACGCCAACTGCTTTCAACGCCGCGAACAGGGTAGCGCCGCAGGAACTCATGGCGATGCAGTATTTGGCGCCGACGCTGGTCGCAAATTCTTCTTCGAGCAAGGCGCTCTCGGAGCCGCGCCCGCCGGTCTCGCCGTAACGATGCAGGCGACCGCTTTGCATCAGCTCGAGCGCGCGTGCGATACCCTCGGGCGGTACCGGCTCGGGCTGGGTCAGGTCGCGCGTGAGCATGAGGCCATCGTCGCCTGACGATTGGCCTGGGGACATGGGGGTAGCCATTGGTACGGCGGGTACCGCGGGTACGGCGCTCATGAGGAAATCGCCCGACTCAATGGGGCCGCAACACGATCTTGGCGGCTGCCGTCTTGCCCTTGTCGAGGTCGTCGAACGCGCGCGCACCCTCGGCGAGCGGCCGCTCTTCGACCCATGCCAGGTCGCCAAAGGTGCCGCCGTGCAAAGCGGCCACGGTGGCGCGCAAGTCGGCAGTGGAATAGGTATAGGTGCCGAGCAAGGTGATCTCGGCGAGCGTCAGTTTGCGCATGTCGATTTCACTGGCCCAGTCCTGCAGACCGATGTGCATGACGGTGCCGCCGGGGCGCACCGCTTCGAGCGCGGCCTTGCGCGTATGCACCGAGCCGACCGCATCGATCACGAAGTGGGTCGAGTTGGCGGCAGGACTTTTTCCCGCATCTTTCCCACCCACTTCGCGCGGGTCAAACGCGACACAGCCCGTGTGCTTCTCAATCGAGGCGCGGCGCAACGGATTGGTTTCGGCCACATGCACTTCGCGGCAACCATAGCTCTTGAGCAAAATTGCGCACAGCATGCCGATGGCGCCGCCGCCGATCACCAGCGTGCGGCCTTCCTGCAGCGGCCGGTGCATGACGCGCATCGACAGGTTGAGCGCGTGCAGGGCAGTGGCCGCTGGTTCGGTCAGTGCTGCGGTGCGCGCGTCCATGTCTTGCGGAATGCCGACGATGGCGCTGACGGGGATCGCCATGTGCTGCGCAAATGCGCCTGGAAGCTGCATGCCGATCATGGTGCGGTTCGAGCACAGGTTGTTGCGGCCTTCGTGGCAGTAGTCGCACACGCCGCAGGCAACGATCGGGTTACCGGTGACGCGTTTGCCTTTGAGCGCACCTTCGATGACGGTACCGGCGAATTCATGGCCCAGAATCATCGGCGGCACGCGGCGCGGGTCATGGCCGTGATAGGCGTGCATGTCCGAGCCGCAAATGCCAACCGCGTCGATTTTGAGCACCACGCTGCCGGCGGCGGGCGCGGGTTCGGGCTCGTCACGGTAGGTGACTTCGTTGTTGGCGGTGTAGACGAGGGCTTTCATGAATTTGTCCTGGGTGATTACTTGGCAGTAAAGCCGCCGTCAATATAAAGGGTCTGGCCAGTGATATAGCTCGACGCATCGCTGGCCAGAAAGATGGTGGCACCGTACAGGTCTTCGAGTTCGCCATTGCGGCCGATGGCGGTTTGCGCGGCATTCTTCGCCGCCGCTTCCGGATTATTGAATACCGGTGCGGTGAGTGCGGTCGGGAAGAATCCGGGGCCGATCGCATTGCAGGTAATGCCCTGCGACGACCACTCCTGTGCAATCGCCCGTGTCAGTTGCAAAATGCCGCCCTTGCCGGCACCGTAGGGCGCACTGTTGGCAAAGGCGCGCTCGCTTTGCAGCGAGGCGATATTGATGATGCGGCCCCAGTTGCGCGCAGCCATTGCCGGGGCCAGCGCCTGCGTCAAGAAGAACGGTGCCTTCAGATGGATCGCGAGTTGCTCGTCCCACGACCGCGCGCTCACCTGCATGAAGGGTTCGCGCAGGTTGACCCCCGCGGCATTGATCAGCACATCTACCGGTGCCCGCGCTGCTGCGTTCGCTGCCATGGCCTTGAGGGCGTCCACAACGGTGAGATCACAGGGCTCGAACGCCGCCACGATGCCGTCCGCCTGCAGCGCCTTGGCCGCGGCGGCGAGCGGCTCGCTGCGCCGCGCCACGAGGGTGACGCGCGCGCCAGCCAGACCCAGCGCACGTGCCATGCCTAAGCCAATGCCGGAGTTGCCGCCGGTCACCAGTGCGTGGCGGCCATCTAGGCGAAACAGGGTATCGAGATTCATTGCGCGGTCTGGTTCATGCTCAGGCGATTACAGCATCACGCGGCTGCATGGTCCCTTGATCACACCGTCACCGGCGCGCCCTTGTCAAACGTCTCGTCCTTGAAGTACTTGTTGAGGCGGTCATCCGCAGTGCGGGCATGGCCTTCCATGCCTTCGAGGCGCGAGATGCGCGCCGTCACCTGGCCGACCTCGCGATTGGCGCTGCGGCTCATGCGTTGCCAAGTCACGGTCTTGATGAACTTGTGCACCGAGAGGCCGCCGGAATAACGCGCGGCGCCCTTGGTCGGCAAAATGTGGTTGGGGCCGGAGGCCTTGTCACCATAGGCCACGGTGGTTTCTTCGCCCAGAAACAGCGAGCCGTAGCAGGTCAGGTTCTTGAGCCACCAGTCAAGATCCTCTGCATGCACTTCGAGGTGCTCGGCAGCGTACTGGTCGGAAATTTTCACTACCTCTTCGCGCGAATCGCACAGGATCACTTCGCCGTAATCGCGCCAGGCACAGGTGGCCGCGTCGCGCGCGGTCGGTGGCAGGGTGTCGATCAGGCCGGGAATGCGCGCCATCACGTCGCGCGCCAAGGCTTCACTGCTGGTCATCAGCCACATCGGCGACTCATGGCCGTGCTCGCCTTGGCCCACCAGGTCGTTCGCCACGATGTAAGGATCGGCGCTGTCATCGGCAATCACAGCCACTTCCGACGGCCCGGCGAACACGTCAATGCCGACCTTGCCGAACAGCATGCGCTTGGCTTCGGCGACAAACTTGTTGCCGGGGCCGACGATGATGTCGGCGGGCTTGCCGGTAAAGAGGCCATAGGCCATGGTGGCAATCGCCTGCACACCGCCCAGGGTCATGATGATGTCGGCTCCCGCCACCTGCATGGCGTACAGCACCAGCGGGTGGATGCCCTCGCCCTTGTAGGGCGTCGAGCAGGCAATGATGGTCGGCACGCCCGCCGCCTTGGCGGTGGCAATGCTCATGTAGGCCGAGGCAATGTGCGCGTAACGCCCGGTCGGCACGTAGCAGCCGGCTACGTTGACGGGGATCAGGCGCTGCCCGGCAATCAGGCCGGGGTGCACTTCGGTTTCAAACTCGACCATCGAGGCGCGCTGCGCGTGCGCGAACTTGGCGACCTGCGCTGCGGCGAACTCGATGTCGCGCTTGACCGAAGCGGGGATGTCGCGCGTGCGCGCCTCGATCTCTTCGGGGGTAACGACGATGGCGCCCTCCCACTTGTCGAGCTTTTTCGAATAGTCGCGCACCGCCTGCTCGCCATGTTTTTCGATGTTGGCCAACATCTCTTCGACCACCTTGCGGGCGTTGTCGGCTTCGGTCTCGGGGGTTTTGGCGGCTTTTTTCAGATAAGTGATCGACATGGCTTTAAGTCCGGTGGTTCAAAGAAGGCAAGAAGTGGGTAAAGTGAAATCTCTGAGAGCCGCTCCTGGAGCAGTTCTTGTGGCTTATGTGTGCGCAGAGGCGCTGTGGGAGCGCCTCTGCGGCTGCCGGCCTCATCAACGAAGACAGCCTGCAGGGGCTGCCTTGGCCGCACCTTTAGTTGCTGCGATTGGCAAACTCGCGCAACTTCGGATCAGCGTTGACCATCTTCATGTATTCGTCGCTGATGTAGTCCCTGGCGGCGGGCACTTCGGGAATCGCACCGGTGCCCTTCATGAACTCGCCGATCTTGGTCATCCAGCCGTCTGCATCCGAGGCACCCTTGCTGCGATCCATGATGCGCAACTGGCTTGCAAGGTCAAACGTCGGACGCGTATCAAACTCCTTGTTCATCGACGCTTCCGAGATCGTGGTGCCGCCCTGGGCGTAAAACTTGTTCATCATGGCCACGGCTTCCTTGCGGTTGGCGCTCGACCATTTCTGCGCACGCAGATACACCGCGAGGAATTTGGCGACGTTCTGCGGCTGCTCCTTGGCGTAGTCGGCGCGCACGATCAACGCGCCCGGCACAATGGCGCCGCTGTCCCTGCCCGAGCACATGATCTTGGCACCGGCCTTCTCTTCGAGCGTGTAAATGTTGGGTGCCCACAACCCTGCCAGCTCGGCGTTGTTGGACGACACTGCCGAGATGATCTCGGCCTGGCCCATGTTCTTCAGGGTCACGTCCGCTTTTTTCAGGCCGTATTTGGCAAGGCACGACTGCACCGCGTAGTCGCCGGTGGAATTGGCGGTGAGCAGGATGGTCTGGCCCTTGAGCAAGGCCGGGTTTTTCATGTAGGCGTCGGCCTTGTCGCCGCGCACCATCAGTGCGTTACCTTGCGATTCGTCATTCATGATGCCGATAGTGACGAGGTTGAACCGCACCTTGCCCAGCACGGCCGGCACGGAGCCGGTGCCGCCGATATCCCACGACTTGGAGGCCGAGGCCGCGATCTGCGGCACGCCGGCGGGGAAGGTCGAGAACACCGGCTTCAAACCGAGCTCGGCCCACCAGTTTTTCTCAGTGGCAATATGGAAAGGCAGCGCCCAGTAAAGAGCGGGCTGGTAGCTCACCTTGATCTCGGTCTGTGCCTGCGCGGTCACCGGCGCGGTTGCGGCCAGCGCCAGCGCCAGTGCGGGCAGGGCGGTACGAATGCGTTTGAACATGGAATCTCCTTGGGTTGTTGCCGTGGGTTGTGGAAATAAACGGATCTTCTCGTCCGCTGGGTGATATCAATGATCGACCGGTGCCTGCTGCTCGCGCAGCAGGCGCCAGATGTGGGTGCGTAGATGGACGAACGATGCCTGATCCATCACGTCTTCAATTTTCTCGAAACGGTCCCAGTTGTCGCTGGCGCGCACGCTCGCAATATCCATGATCTCGCGGATCATGCCGGGGCGGCGGCTCATCACCACCACGCGGTCGGCCAGGTACACCGCCTCTTCGACCGCGTGGGTGATGAACAGCACCGTGCGCGGATTGACGCGTGACAGGCGCACCAATTCTTCCTGCATCACCACGCGGGTTTGCGCGTCAAGCGCGCCGAACGGCTCGTCCATCAGCAGCACCTGCGGGTCGAGCACGTAGGCGCGCGCAATCGCCACGCGCTGCTGCATTCCGCCCGACAACTGATGCGGAAAGGCGCTCTCGTAACCACCGAGATTCATCAGCTTGATCACATCGGCCACGCGGCGCGTGCGATCCATCTCCATCACGCCGTTGGCGACCAGGCCAAAGCCGATGTTCTCGGTCACAGACTTCCAGGGGAACAATGCAAATTGTTGAAACACCACGGCGCGGTCCGGCCCCGGCGCGGTGACGACCTTGCCACCCACGGCCACCGTGCCGCTCGAAGGAAACTCCAGCCCCGCCGCCATGCGCATGCAGGTGGTCTTGCCGCAACCGGAGGGCCCGACGATGGCGACGAACTCCTTGTCGCGCACCGTGAGGTTGATGTCTTTGAGCGCCGGAAACTCCTGGCCATCGCGCGTGAAATTGCGCGCCACGTTGGTAAAGACGATGTCACTCATGTCCGGCCTCGTTTGCGATTCACTGCCGCTTCAATCTGGCGGATGCCGATGTCGATCAACAGCCCGACCACGCCAATCGCGATCATGCCGCTCATGACGATGGCGGTGCTGATGCTGCTTTGTCCCTTGACCATCAAATAGCCGACGCCGCTGGACGCCACGATCAGCTCCGCACCCACCAGCGATTGCCAACCGAGGCCCGCGCTCACGCGCACCCCGGCGATGATCGATGGCACCGCCGCCGGCAGCAGCACCTGGGTGATCATGCGCGTGCTCGATACGCCCAGCATGCGCGCCGCTTCAATCAGATACGGTTCGACCTGCTTTGCGCCGCGGTAAGCATTGACCACGCAGGGCGGAAACGCGCCGGCAAAGATGATCATGGTCGGCCCGCCAATCCCGGTACCAAACCACAACGCCGCAAACGGCACCCAGGCAATCGGCGCGACATAGCGCAAGGCTTCAAACAGCGGCGTGACAATCGCATCAAGGGTGCGAAACCAGCCCATCAAGAGGCCCAGCGGCAAGCCAATGGCCACCGCCAGCCCGAAGCCCAGCAGGTAGCGCCCGATGCTGGAGAGCATATGGGTTTGCAAGGTGTAGCCGGCAAACGGGTCTTGGGTGAGTTTCACAAATTGCAGCGCCACGTCCGCCGGGCTGGGCATGAAGGCCTTGGGCATCAGGCCCGCAGCAGCCACCGCCCACCAGAGCGCGAGAAACGCCACCAGGCCGGTCAGGTGCAGGCGCCAGCGTGTGCCGGTGTCCAGCGGCGTGCGTGCGTCCACTGCCTGGGGGCTCCTGGCGCTTTTGGTGTGGGCCTGGCTCACGCCGTCCTCCAGCGCATCACGCGTTGTTCGACCTTGCCGAGCAGCCAGCTCGACGTGGCGCCGGAGAGCGCGACGAACACCATGCCGGTCAAAATCATCGCGGGGAACAAATCCTGCGCGGCGGCATTGAGCACCTGGCCCAAACCGAGCAGCGCGCCGACCAACTCGGCCGCCACCAGCGTGGTCCACGAGGCCTGCAGCGACAAACGCAAACCGGTAAAGATCATTGGCGACGCAGCAGGCACCAGCACTTCAAGCACGAATCGCGGACCGCGCACGCCAAGCATGCGCGCCGCTTCGATCATGAAGGGCTCGATATTGCGCACGCCGGCGTAGGTGTTGATCACCGATGGCACGAACGCGGCGAAGAAAATCACCATGATCTTGGCCGCGTCGCCGAGGCCCAGCCAGACGATGGCGAGCGGAATCCACGCCAGCGGAGGGATCGGGCGAATGATCAGGAAGATCGGGTTGAGCAGCGCTTCGGCACGCCGGTTCCAGCCCATCAACAGACCCAGCGGCACGCCCACCGACACCGCCACCGCAAACCCCATCAGCACCAGCTTGAAGCTCTGCAACACATGCTGGTGGATGCGCGCATCGGCATAGCCAGTGGTGGCGATCTGCTTGACCGCCGTGCCGAACTCGACAGGGTTGGGGAAGCGCGCCGAGCCAACCCAGCCGGTGGCCGAGGTAAACAAATACCACAGCGCTGCCACCACAAGCAAGGTGGCGAGGCTGATGGCGGTGCGATTGTTCATCACGCAGAGCCTCCTGCCAGAGCGTGCAATTGCGCCAGCAGCGCATCGGAAATAGTCACCCCGTCTGCGGCGGCCTTGGCAGTCAGTGCATTGCGCCGGTAACCGGGCACGCGCACATCGTCATCGGCCAGCATCACCGTGAGCAGGGTCTCGACACGCTCGTAATACGCGTCGTTGCCGGCCAGCGCGTTCGGGTCGATCACGATAAAGGCCTGGCCGATGTTCGGGCGGTTGCCCTCGGCGACCAGAAACGAATCGGCCTCAAAACCGAAGCGCGCGCCGGTGAGCGCTACCACCAGCAGCTCCACCATCAGCGCGAGCAGGGCGCCCTTGGTGCCGCCCGTTGAGCTTCCTCACGGCTCCATCATGCCGTCAATCGCGGCCTTGGCGTCGGTGGTCGGCTTGCCATGCTTGTCGAGCGCCCAGCCGAGCGGAATCGGTTCGCCCTTTTGCGCCGCGATCATGATCTTGCCGCGCGCCACCTCGGAGAGCGAGAGGTCGAGCGAAATGGGCGCCCCGTGTTTGCGCGGAAACACTGCGGCAATCGGGTTGGTGCCGAACAGCGCGCGTTTGCCGCCGGGCATCGGCATCGCGGCCGGGGAGTTGCCCATGGCGATGCCCACAAAGCCAGCGGGAGCGCCAGTTGGCGCGAGCGTTTTTGCCTGAGCGCCAGTTGGCGCGAGCGTCTTTGCCTCACCAACGGTTTCCAGATGGTAAGCCGCTACGCCAAAGTGATGGCTGTTGGTCACACCGGCAAACGCCACGCCGTGTTCGCGCGCACGCGCCATGGCTTCGGCAATCGCCAGATCGCAAGCGGGAAACGCCAGGCCACCGCCGGCATCGATCAGCACCGCACCGCCCCTGGCGCGCGCTACCTTGGCAACCGCCTGGCCATCGGCGCGACCGTTTTTCAAAAAGCCAACGTACTGCGGCACGCGTGACAAGCCGTGTGAAGCCAACCCTTGCGCTTCTGCTGCCACCAGCGCGCGGGCGGTGCTGGCGGCCATCGCAGCATTGGCGCCGGCATGCGCCAGCGCTCGCTGTGCGAGGGCTTGCAGTTCTGCGAGAGGCGTCATGGGCACCTGGGGCTCAATCCGGCTTGATGTTGGCGTCTTTCACCAGTTTGGTCCAGCGCGTACCTTCATCATTCAAGAACTTGGTGAATTCTTCCGGCGTGCCGCCTTCGGTGAACGCGTAGGCCTTCTGCATGCGGTCGATCACATCGGGCGACTTGAGCGCCTTGTTCATTTCCTCGTTGAAGCGCCGCACGATGGCGGGAAGTGTGCCGGCCGGTGCGACAAAGCCAAACCATCCGGAGCCGCCGACCACATCGCCAAAACCGCTCTCGGCCAGCGTTGGCACGCCCGGCAGATCGTCGAGCCGTTTGGACGAGGTGACAGCGAGTGCCTTGAGCTTGCCCGCTTTCACATGCTGCACCAGCAGCGCGGGTGCGCCGCTAAAGAGCTGAATCTGGCCGGAAAGCACATCGGTAATCGCCGGCGGCTGGCCGCGGTAAGGGATCGGCACAATGAACAGCTTGCGCGACATCTTCAGGAACTCCACCGGCAGGTGATTGGTGGAGCCGGCGCCGGCATGCGCATAGTTGAGCTTGCCCGGGCTTTTGCGTGCCAATTCCACCAATTCCTTCATCGACGAGACCGGCAGCGAAGCCGGCACCACGAATACATTGGGCGCGGTGGCATACATCCCGACCGCCACAAAATCCTTGCGCAAATCGTATTTGAATTGCGGGTTGATCAGCGGGCCGACTGCCGTGGTGAGCGAGGCCACCAGGAAGGTGTAGCCATCGGGCGCTGCGGTGGCAACCGATTCGGTGCCGACCAGCGCGCCTGCCCCCGGCCTGGCTTCGACGATGATGGAGGAGCCCCAGTTGGTGGCAATCTTGTCGGTGACCGCGCGCGCCAGGATGTCGACAATGCCGCCGGCCGGGAAGGGCACGATCACGCGCACCGGTTTGGCCGGGTAGGCCTGTGCGAACACCGGTGCGGCAGTCAGCAGCAGCGTGGCGGCGCTGAGTGATGCCAGCAGGGCCGCGACGCGTTTCAAGGTGGTGGCTTGCATGGAAGCTCCTGTGTGGCTGGTGATGACAACGAGGGTGGGGATGCTGACGGTGGCTCGGTGCGGAGATCTCAGGACTTGCGCGGGTGGTCCGGCGGCGCCGAAGGCACAAACGGAAACCGCGCCTTGGCCTTGGTGGCCGTGGTGCTGGTGGTGGCCATGCTGCGCACATACTGCTTGGAGCCGTCCTTGCGCACCTGGTAGTCCCATGGCGTAAAGGTGCCCTTGGTGAGCGTGGAATGCAGGAACAGGCGGCGCCGCTGGCTCGCCAGCACGTCCTGTTTCACTTTGGCAGGCGCAAAGCGCGTCTCGATCTCGTCCACTATCTGTTTGGCCAGACTGGCAAATGCCGGATCCGTGCACAGGTTGGTCAATTCGTGCGGGTCGGCCTGCATGTCAAACAGCATGCCGGGGTCGCCCTCGCAATACACATACTTGTATTTGCCTTTGCGCAGGATGAAGGCCGGGGCATACACGCCTTCGCTGGTGAATTCGACCAAGGCTTCGTCGCGCCATGCAGTGTCGGTGCCGTTGATCCACTTGGCGAGGCTGTGGCCGTCGCAGTGGTCCACCAATTCCGGTGGTTTGCCGCCGGTGGCCAGATCAAGCAGAGTGGGCAGCAGGTCGACCAGGCCGCAATTGGCATTGACCCGATGGCCGGCCTTGGCGCCCGGTGCGCTGATCAAGAGTGGCACGCGCACCGAGTTTTCGTAGGGGTTGAACTTGTACCACATGCCCCTTTCACCAATCATGTCGCCATGGTCTGCGGTGAACACGATCACGGTGTTGTCAAGCTGGCCGATTTGTTCGAGCGTATCGAGCAGCATGCCGACCTTGTGATCGAGGTAGCTCACCATGCCGTAATAGGCATGCCGCGCCGAGCGGATGTGCGCGTCGGTGACATTGTGTTCGTCCTGGCGGATCAGCTTGTAATAGCGCTGGCTCCACGGGTCGCGCTTTTCATAGGGAATGAAGGGCACGGCCGGCATGTCGATGTCGGCATCGTCATACAGATCCCAGTACTCCTGCGAAATCGTGAACGGATTGTGCGGGTGGGTGAACGAACTCACCAGCAGAAAGGGCTGGCCTCCGCCCTCTCCCGCAGGCCGTCGTGCATGGTCGTAGAGCCACTGCACTGACTGGTTGGCCACGTCATCGTCGTAGTCCATTTGCAGCGAGCGCACGCACAGGCCGGATTCGACCACGCCGCGCATGCTCATCTGGCTGGGCGCATAGGGCTCGACCTTCTTGGCCCAGTCGGCGGTCCAGCCAAAGTCCGACGGGTAAATGTCGGTGGTGACGCGCTCTTCGAAGCCATGCAACTGGTCCGGCCCGACGAAATGCATCTTGCCCGACAGGCAGGTGGAGTAACCGAGGGAGCGCAGGTAATGCGCGAAGGTCGGCACTGCAGCCGGAAACTCGGAGGCGTTGTCAAAAGCGCCGATGCGGGATGAATACTGGCCCGACATCATGGCAAAGCGCGAGGACGCGCAAATCGGATTGGGGGAGTAGGCGTTTTCGAACACCGTGCCGCGCGCGGCAATGCGGTCGAGATTGGGCGTCTTCACCAGCTTGTGGCCGTACATCGACAACACGCTCGCGGCGAGTTGATCGGCCATGATGTACAGAATGTTTGGAGCGCGTTGCATGTCAATTCCCGGCTGAACAATCAATGGTCTACCGCTTCACATCAAGGCTTGCGACCAGTGCCACCCGGCCTGCGCCCCTTGGGGACCAACGTTCTTCGCAGATATGCCGTGAAGAACGTTGGTGGGAGCGGATTGCAGCCGTTCTGCAGTCTTAGGCCGACTCGTACAGACGGGTGAGCACAAACTCGCGATGCCCGAGCGCCTCGGCAGCCGTCAGGCGGCCATTGGCGGTGCGCAGCATGCATTCGAGCAGCTTGTCGCCTGCGCCTTCGAGCGTCAGCTCGGATTGCAGCAGGGCCGAGGTGTCGACATCCATGTGCTCAGGCATCAGGCGCACCGTGCGTGGGTTGGCGCAGATTTTGATGACGGGCAGAATCGGGTTGCCGATCACATTGCCTTGGCCGGTGGGGAAGAAGTGCACCGCAAAGCCAGAGGCTGCGCACAGGGTCACCATTTCGGCAGCGGCACTCGACGAATCCATGAACCACAGGCCCGGATGGGTCGGCATCTCGGCCTTGTCGATGACGCCATCGACTGTGCATTTCTTGCCGATTTTCTGGATGTTGCCCAGCGCTTTTTCTTCAATAGTGGTCAGGCCGCCGGCGATGTTGCCCTTGGTCGGCTGGCTGTCAGACAAGTCACTGGTCTTGTGGCGGTTGATCAAATCCTGATAGCGATTGAACATAAACATGAACTGGTCACGCACCTTGTCGTTGGCGCAGCGTGCCGCGACGATGCTCTCGCCGCCGGTGATTTCGGAGGTCTCACCGAAGCACAAGTAGTTGCCCAGCGGGTGCAGCTTGTCAAATGCCGCGCCCACCGTGGGGTTGGCGCCGCAGCCGGAGGTGGTGTCCGATTCACCGCACTTGGTGGAGACCCACAGTTCGTGGATCGGGCACTCGACGCGCTGGATCTCGCTGGCCCACTGCACGTATTCCTTGGCCATCTTGCTGGCCTTCTTGATGGTCTCGTGATCGCCATAGCCTTCGATGCCGAAGCCGACCACGGGCTTGCCGGTGGCAGCAATTGTGTCAACGATTTTCTTGGTCCAGCCGTCTTCGATGCCAATCACCACCACCGCAGCGACGTTCGGGTTGGAGCCGGTGCCGATCAGGGTGCGGAAATGCAGGTCAAGGTCGGCGCCGAACTGCAGGCGGCCGTACGGGTGCGGTATCGCCAGCGTGCCCTTGATGTTGTGGGCGACGGCTTCGCAAGCCGCGTTGGAGAGGTCATCGACCGGCAGGATGATGACGTGGTTGCGCACACCGACGCGCTTGTTTTCGCGGCGGTAGCCCATGAAGGTTGTGTTCTTGTTGATCATGTTGATTACCACCGTTTGGTTTTGATGTTGTGAACATGGGCATGCTCGCCCAGCTTGATGTCTTTGACGACCTTGCCGATGTCAACGCCGTATTTGATGACGGTGTCGCCGCTCTTCATGTCCTTGAGCGCGATCTTGTGGCCGATCGGAATGTCGGCGCCGGCGGTGATCTTGATATGGCGGTTGTCGTCCATGATCCAGCCGTTGAGTTCCTGGCCGGATTTGATGCCTTCGACCACCACCACGGCGACCGTATCGGCCGCGTCGTGCAATACAAAATGGTTCACGATGGGATTCCTTGCGGGTTGAAAAGTGATTCGGGGAAACAATCAGAACACGCGACCAGAAAACGTCGGGCCGGCAAGCTTACGTCGGCCTGGAGGTCAAGTCAACTAGATGAGTTGATTGAGTTGGCTGACGCGCTTGCGGCTGCCGTACCGTTGGTGTCGATCAACATGGGTTGTTGCGGTTTGAGCCTCGGGGCCATGCGCGAACGCAAGCTCTCGCGCATCGACCATTCGAGAACATCCTTGATCAGAGCATCCCGGCGTGACCGTTGTCCCGTGTCCTCCCACAGATTCTGCAATTCGCCGGGATCGGCGCGCAAGTCGTACAACTCGCCATCCGGCTCGCCCATGTAGTAGACCAGTTTCCAGTCGCGGTCACGCCGCATGACGATGAACTCCGCACCGGTCTGGATGTGATCACGCGCGAGCTCGGCATAGACCACATCACGGCCGCTGGCAGCCTCGCCTGACAGCCCCGGGAGAAGCGAGCGTGCCTCCCAGTTGGAAGGGATGCTCACCCCTGCCGCTTCCAGAATCGTCGGGGCAACGTCCATCAGCTGGACCAGGCCGTCACTCGGCGCCCGCGGTGCGATCCGCCCCGGCGACCAGAACACCAGCGGTACGCGCACCACGGTGTCGTACATGGTCCATTTCTGGATATGGCCATGGTCGCCCAGTGCATCGGCATGATCGGAGGTGAAGATCACCAGCGCATTGTCGAGGTAACCGCGACGGCCCAGCACATCAATGATCTGACCGACCTTCTCGTCGATCATCGAGACATTGGCAGCGTAGTGGCGGCGCATGCGCAACACCGCCTCAGCCGAGGGTCGTTCCTGCCAGGCGACCGAATCGTAGTTGTTGCGGATCATGTTCTGGCGCAGCTCGGCCTGCGACCGCGGCTGCCGCGCGACTTCGGCTTCGGTCACTTGCGGCAGCGGGATATCGGTTGTCGCGTAGCGGGCAAGGTGGCGCGGCACCGGGTCATAGGGCGGATGCGGACCCGGAAAGCCGATCTGCAGAAACAGGGGGTCGGGCGACTTGCGTTCCTCCAGCCACCACGATGCATGATCGCCAATGAACATGTCGGAGTGCATGTCTTCGTCGAGATCCCAAGCGAACGCACCGAGCGCCTCGCGATAGCCTTGCGAATCGGCAGCGACGCGGGTGTAGCGACTGGGCTTGACCAGCTTTCTGGCGTGCAGCGCCTTGTCCCACTCGTCGTAGAAGGCACGCTCACGCTCTTCCAGAAAGAGCGGGCGATCCTTGTTCTCGACCACGAAGCGCTGGTGGAAGCCGCCGAGTGCATCGTAGGGATTGATGTGCATCTTGCCGATGCTCGCGCAGTGATAGCCGGCGTCCGCCAGCGAGCGCACCCAGGTGGGCTGCCACGGATGAAAATTGGTAAAGACGCCGCCGGCGTGCGGATACATGCCGGTAAACAGGCTGGCCCGGGATCCCACACAGACCGGCGAGGTCACGAAGCAATTGGTATAGGCGGCGCCTTCGCGCACCATCCGGTCAAGCGCCGGCGTCTGCATCCACGGCGCGCCAAGCGCTGCGATCGTATCGGCGCGCTGCTGGTCGGTCATGATGAGGATGATGTTGGGTTTGTTGCTCATGGCTTCAGATCCATCTCGAAATGAATGTAGTCGCCCCGGTAGGTCACTTCACCCAGATACAGCACGGTGCCGTCAGGGGCAGTGAAGATGCGTC
>JANLTL010000653.1:0-8013 GCA_031362905.1 Burkholderiales bacterium
GCGGCGCTGCTCGCTGCCCGCAAATGCTGACGGCATCACTCGGGCAGCCGGTGCTGGTCTAGAACTGTCCCGGCGCCGATGGTGCCGAAAGTGTCATCGATTTGCGGGTGCAGATGATCCGCCGCGCCACAGCATGAGGCCGACCAGCAAGGCCGGAATGGCGCAAATGATGAATCCAGGTCCGTAACCACCGGTGAGCCCAAGCAATGCCGAGAACACCAGGGGCTCAACCAGGGCACCGGCCTGGCCAATCGAGAGTACCCCGCCGGTCACGGCGCCGCGCTTGCCCTCGGGCGCGGCACGGGCGGCTTCGGCGAGCAGCACACCATGCCACGAGAGCGCGGTCGCGCTCAACGCGGCAGCCACCAATGTGACCAGCAGGGCGGGCCACGCGGCGCTGGAGAGACCAAGTGCCGTCGCGCTCGCCGCCATGCCCAGGGCGAGGAATGCCATCATCATCCGCGGGGTGACGTGGCCACTGCCAAGCCAGCCCCAGACGATGCGGCAGGGAACCGCCACCATCACAGCGACAGAAAAAGCGTAACCCGCATCAACGGGTGTGAAGCCGATGGTGGTCAGGTAAACCACCAGATAAGCCATCATCACCGCCTGCAAGCCATTGAATGCCAGGCAGGCAAAGGACATGGTGCGCAGCGCCGGCACGCGCAGCACCTCGGTCAGGGTGGCGCGCATATCCGACATCTGGATCGGGTGGTCCGGCAAGCGGTCATCATCGAAGATCTTGCGCAGTGGCTGCATGATCAGCACGAAAACCGCGCATGCGGCTGCGCTCGCCAGCATGGTGCCGCGCCACCCGGTCCATTGCGTCAGTGCAGGACCCATCAGCCCGCAGAGCAACATGCCGACTGGAACTGCGGTCTGCTTGATCGAGAACACCAGGGGCAGATAACGTGGCGGCGAGCAACGGCCGAGCAGATGTGAGCTCGCCGGTGTCGAGAGGGCGCTGCCACAGCCGCTGACAATGGCGGAACAGACCAGCCACACCGGCGAGCCCAAGGTCAGCAAGGCGCTGCCGAAGACCAGCATGCCAAGCGATACCTGGCTCATGCGCAGGGCGCCATAGCGCACGATGAATCCGCCGCAACCGAGCTGCACCACCAGCGACGCCAGCGCATTGATGCCGAAGTAGATGCCGATCCAGGCTGGATCAAGAAGCAAATCTGCGATGATCGCGGGCGCAATCACGGCCGGCAGCGAACGCGCAATCGAGGCGAAGGTCTGCTGCAGGAACATGGAACCGAGAGCAAGCAACAAACGATTCACAAGGCGACTGCCTTCACCGGATTGGACGCGCGAACCCGCAGTATAGGAAATTCGACCTGCAACCAATCAAGCATCATGCAGATGCGGCAGTTCAAGCCCTTGCGTTACCATCAAATGCTTGTCAAGAGGAGATTTCCCGGTGGCGATCATCGATTCACAGGTTCACGCCTACGAGGCAAACACACCAAAGCGGCCCTGGCACAAGGTGCCCAATTGGCCCGATCACGTTACCGGCGACGAGATGGTGGCGGCGATGGACAAGGTCGGCGTCGACGGCGCGATCTTCATCTCGGCCTTTTCGATGTACCGGTTCGACGGCAGTTACGCAGTCGAAGTGCAGCGTGCGCATCCTGGCCGGTTTGCGATCGTCAAGCCGGTTGACCCGGATGATCCGGCGGTCGCCGATGTCATCGCCGACTGGAAGAAGACACCGGGCACGGTCGGCATTCGCATCATGATGCCGGAGGAGAACAAGGTTGATCCGCACCACCCCGGCCTTGACCGCATCGTGCGCGCCGCCATGCACCACGACTTTCCGGTCAACATCCTGTGCTGGGGCAACCTCCCAGGGGGCATCGCGCTGGTCGACCGCCACCCCGGCGCGCGCTTCATCATCGACCACTTAGGGCTGCTGCAGCCGCGCACGCCGCCCGCCTCATTGCAATCGTGGCAACCCTGGGCCGAATTGCCGCAGGTACTGGACCTGGCGCGCCGCCCGAATGCAGTGATCAAAATCAGCGGCGCCTGCACACTGTCGCGCGAGCCCTATCCATTTAACGACATCTGGGAGCCGCTGGCGCGCGTGTTCGATGCGTGGGGCTTCGAGCGTTGCCTGTGGGGCACTGACTGGACCCGTGCCTTCGCGGTGGTCAACTACGAACATGCGGTCACGCCGTTTCTCCAGACTGGGCGCCTGAGTGCCGGTGAACGGGCGATGCTGATGGGCGGGGCCTGCGCCAAGGCCTATGGCTGGTCGCCGATCAAGAGCTAGCCTCTCAATGATTGATCGCTGCCAAGTTGGGTCGCAATGTCGAGGATGGCGACGCGGGAGAGCTTGGGAGCAATTTCCTTCATAAACGCCAAATGTTTGCCGCTTGCCTTCGGTGTCAGTGCGGACAATCCGGTGACATTCCGGCCCGGCCGCGACCCTGTCTCAGACCTGCCCTGAAATTTCGCGATATCAGATGCTTTGACGCAGGAGAGTGCCGGCGCTATGCTAGCGCAGTGAAATCAAAGTTCAGAATTCCTAAGGAGATTCTCACCATGGCAAAGTATCGGTTGGTAACACGAAGCGATTTCGATGGTCTTGTCTGCGCGATCCTGCTCAAGGAGATCGAAATGATTGATGAAATCGTGTTCGTTCATCCCAAGGATATGCAGGATGGCAAGGTCCCGATCACCGCGCGCGACATCACGACCAATCTGCCGTACGTCGCCAGTGCCGGCATGGCGTTTGATCACCATGCATCCGAACTCCTGCGCAACCCGGGTCAATATTCCAACCTGATCATCGATCCCGATGCGCCTTCCGCGGCACGTGTGGTCTTCAACCATTTTGGCGGCGGACGCAAGTTTCCGGAAGACTTTCACGGCATGATGGAAGCGGTCGACAAGGCCGATTCGGCGATGTTCAGCCGCGAGGAAATATTGCGCCCGACGCGCTGGGTGATGCTCAATTACCTGATGGATTCACGCACCGGGTTGGGACGCTTCCGGGATTTCCGTATCAGCAATTACGAACTGATGATGCAGTTGATTCATTATTGTCGTGACCATCCGATTGAGAAAATCCTCAACCTGCCTGACGTCAAGGAACGCGCCGATCTATACCTGGAGCATGCGGAAAAGGCAAAAGAGCAGATTCAGCTTTGCTCAACCGTTCACCACAATCTCGTGGTGCTGGACTTGCGTTACGAAGAAACCATCTGGGCCTGCAACCGCTTCATGATTTACGCCTTGTTTCCACAGGTCAACATTTCGATCCACGTCATGTGGGGCGTCAAGAAACAGAACACGGTGTTCGCCACCGGCAAATCGATTATTGATCGCACGTCGAGGACAGACGTCGGTGCCCTGATGCTGAAATACGGCGGCGGTGGACACAAAGCGGCCGGGACTTGCCAGGTCGAAAATGACAAGGCCGAAGCCACGCTGATCGAGCTGACAGAGGCGATCAATCGGGACGGTTGATCGCAAGGCCTGTGAAGAACGCGAGGTCGATCGCAGCGAGCTGTATTTCGCCGAAGAGGCCTTCGTCTGCGGCACCGGCCAGGAGCTGGTGCCGGTGACCTCGATCGACAAGCTTCCGGTGGGCGACGGCAAGCCCGGTCCCGCCATGAACCAGCCCTGCACTAGCGGCGTCTTGCGTTGGCGCGTTTCGTTCTGGCGGCAATCAGCACGCGCTTGGCGGTACGCGTCAACTGCTTGATCGCGTATTCGCGTTTGCCAGCGGCCGAGCGGTCTGCGGCTGCCTCTTGGTACACCAGCTTCACCGGGCGCCGTGCGCGCGTATAGCGTGCGCCCGCCCGGCCGGTGCCGTTGTGTTCGGCCACGCGCCGCGCCACGTCGGTGGTGACGCCGGTATATAAGGTGCCGTCCGTACAGCGGACGATGTAGACCTGCCATGTCATGAAGCCGCAGTCTGCCACTGTTTGCGACCTCGGCTAGACTCGGGGCTCTGCAGCAACCCGCCAGCCGGCACTTCTTACCCGTGACACCCGTCGAATGGCTCTGGATTCCGATCACCATCTGGGCCGCGTTTGCGCAGACGATCCGCAATGTCGCGCAAAAGGGACTGACGGCATCGCTTGGCGCACTCGGCGCGACACTGGTGCGCTTTTTGTATGGCCTGCCATTCGCGTTGCTCTGGCTGTTTGGCGTCAAGATCCTCGCAGATGCAGCCTGGCCCAATCTGAATCTTGTGTTCCTCGGCTGGGTCTGCCTTGGCTCGATTGCGCAGATTTTCGCCACGGCCCTGCTGCTGCGAGTCATGGCCGAGCGCAATTTCGCCCTGGGGGTGGCCTATTCCAAGAGCGATGTGATCCAGGCGGCCCTCTTTGGTTTTGTCTTCCTGGGCGACCTGCTCAGCACCGGCGCCGGTATCGCCATGCTGTTCGGCACCATGGGTGTGCTGTTGCTGTCGCCGCCGGATCGGGAACATCCGTTTCGCGCCCTGCTGACCGGCTGGACTACGCGTTCCGCCCTGCTGGGTCTGGCCTCGGGTACCTGTTTTGCCCTGTCGGCACTGGGCTTTCGCGGCGCTGCCTTGGCGCTACCCGACACCAACTTCCTGATGGCAGCCGCCGTCACCCTGGCGATTGCGCAAACCCTGCAAACCCTGGCCCTCGGTGGCTGGCTGCTGGCGCGCGACCCTGCTGTCGTGACCAGATGCCTGCGTGCCTGGCGCCCCTCGATGGTTGCCGGGTTCATGGGGGCGGCGGCCTCGGTCGGCTGGTTTACCGCGATGGCGATCGAGCCGGCGGCCCACGTGCGCGCACTGGGCATGATCGAACTGGTGTTCAGCTACATGGTGTCGCTGCGCCTGTTTCGCGACAAGCTCACTTCGCTGGAGCGTGCCGGGTTGCTACTGCTGGCGATCGGCCTCGTGGCGGTGGCACTGATCCGATAAGCATCATGCGCTGATGCTGCACCGGGGTGGAGTACGCGGAATCACTCTCCCCGCAAAGCGCCCTGGGCAAGGAGAGTCTCACCAAACGCGCTCCCACCAAGGGTTTGGGCCTGGTTTTCCGTGCGCGGATGGATCTGGTTTGCAAGAATTCACAATTGAAAGAGCGGATTCCACAGGTCGATGCCCTATACTTTTGCCCAGGGGCGCCGCGTGTTTTCAACCCGGCACGGGCTCAAAATGAAAAAATCCGCTGCACTGCAAAATGGTTTGCTGGCAATCGCCGCATTGGCGCTGATCGGCGTGCTCGCCTTTCTCTACGACAAAACGCAGGCGGGCGACATGCGTGGCCAGGGCGAGGCGCTGAGCCGCTTGCGCGAGCTCAAGGAGATTGATGCGCGCTGGGACGCCGACGTGCAGCGCTCGGCCAGCGAGCGCGAGGCTGCCAGTGGCCCACTGCTTGACCGTCGCGCGGCTCTTGACAGCACGCTGCGCCGTCTCAGCGCGACCGCACGCGATGCGTCGAGCAAGGCGCTGTCGGCCAGTCTGCTGCAAATATCGCTGCTGATGCGCGAGAAGGCGCAACTGGTGGAAGACTTCAAGGCAGAGAACGCGGCCTCTCGCAAGGGCCTCGATGGCAGTGCGCAATTCACGCGTGAACTCAGTGATCTGTTGGCGACGGCACCTGGGCTCACAGCACCCGCCGGCAAGCCGCCGGGCAATCCGATGGATGCTGCCCTTGGACGCATTGCCACCGGTGCGCCACTTTATTTCTGGCTCGCGCGCGAAGCACAGCAGCGCGACCTGGAGGCTGCCTTGCTCGATGTGCAGCAAGCTGTCGCCGCACTGGCCGCCACGCCACCCTCGGCGTTGCCGGCGGCTTCGACCGAGGCCTTGCAAAGCAAGAGCGGGCAACTGCGCGAAGCGCTGGCAACCCTGTGGACGCGCAAGGCGGCGGAACAAAAGCTGACGCTGCAGATTGCCACGCTGCCGACCAGCGCCCGCATCGGTGCCCTCACGCAATCGCTAGAGCGCGAACTTGAAGCCGGCCTGCAGGAGAAGGATGTCTATCGCGCCTACCTGATCGGTTATGCCGGTGCACTGCTGATCCTGCTCGGCTGGCTGGCGTTCAAGTTGCGTGCGGCCAATGTCAGCCTGGAGGAGCGCGTACAACGGCGCACTGTCGAGTTGTCCGACGCCTTGCAGCATTTGAAAGAGTCTGAAGCACAACTGATCCAGTCAGAAAAAATGTCTTCCCTCGGCCAAATGGTCGCTGGGGTCGCGCACGAGATCAATACGCCGCTCGCCTATGTGAAAAACAGCCTTGGCACGGTGGCTGACAAATTGCCGCAACTGGGCAGCGCGCTCAACGGAACCGAACAATTGCTCGCCTTGCTGCAAAACGGAGACGCCAATCCCGACCAGCTCTCAAAGCAGTTTGCGCTGGTGTCGCAACAACTCGCCACCCTGAAGCAGCAAGGCGTAGTCGAGGAGCTGGGTACTCTGGTCAGGGATGGTCTATACGGCACCGGGCAGATGGCAGAGATCGTCGGCAATCTGAAAGATTTTTCGCGCCTGGATCGCAGCAAGGTGACGGCGTTCAATCTCAACGAGGGCCTGGGCAGCACCTTGCTGCTGGCCAAGCACCTGTTGAAGTCGGTGACCGTCGAGAAAAACTTCGGTGCGATTCCCAACGTGGTGTGCTCGCCGTCGCAGATCAACCAGGTGTTTCTCAATCTCATCACCAACGCCGCACAGGCACAAGAGGGCATGAGCGCAGCGAAGATCATACTCAACACGCGCGCAGCACAGTTCAACGGCAAAGAAGGCATCACCATCGAGGTCATCGACAACGGCAAGGGGATCCCGGCGGAAGTGCTGCCGAAAATCTTCGACCCGTTTTTCAGCACCAAGGAAATCGGCAAAGGCACCGGCCTCGGGCTGTCGATTTCGTACAAGATCATCGAGCAGCATGGCGGCAGGATTGAAGTGGAGTCGGCGCCTGGCAAAGGGACGCGCTTTGCGGTGCATCTGCCTTTGAAGCCACCGGCGGAATCTTCGCAGCCACCGGCGGAGTCCTCGCCGCCACCAGCGCCGCCCGCCGCCCCACCTGCCGCCGCATGAGCCGATGACTGTTCCGCTCGCGATCGGCAAGTACGAAGTGCATGGCGTCCTCGGTGAGGGCGGCATGGGCGTTGTCTACAAGGGCTTCGACCGCGCCATCGCGCGCAACGTCGCGATCAAGGCGATTGCCAAGGCCAGGCTCAAGCCGGATGAAGTGAAGGAAGTGATGGGCCGTTTCCGCCACGAGGCGCAAGCGGTGGGGCGCCTCACCCATCCGCGCATCATCCAGATCTACGACTACGGCGAAGACGCGCAGTGGGCCTATATCGTGATGGAGATGATCCAGGGCAAGACGCTGACCCAGCATCTGGCAGCTGGCGACACTTACGAAGTGCGTGAAGCGGGCGAGATCGTGCGCCAGATCCTTGATGGCATGGGTCATGCCCACAGCGCAGGTGTCGTACATCGTGACATCAAGCCCTCGAACATCCTGATCAACAACGACGGGCGCATCAAGATCAGTGATTTCGGCATCGCGCGGACCGAGGCGTCGCCGCTCACCCAGACCGGCAACGTGATGGGCACCTTGCACTACATGTCACCTGAGCAGTTTATGGGTGCACAGATCGATGCGCGCGCGGATTTGTACGCCATCGGTGTCATCGCTTACGAGTTGCTCACCGGGCGCAAACCCTTCAGCGGCGACGCGCCTCTGATGATGCAGCAGGTGCTCAACCAGATGCCCGAGAATCCGTCGCGCGTCAATCCGAAATTGACGCCGCTGGTTGACCGCGTGCTGCAACAGTCGCTGGCGAAGAAACCGGAAGACCGCTTTCAGAGTGCACGCGAATTTTCCGAGGCGCTGAGCGAAGCAATAGAGGTCGATACCGCGCTGGCCGGAACGCCCGCGGGCGCCGCAGTGCACAAGGGTGCTGCGGTGATCCCGACTGACCGCTTCAACACCGCTGCACTGATGAATGCCGCGCGCCTGCTTGCGCCGGCGGCGCGCACCGGCCCGATGGGTGCCGCGGGTGCCGCGG
>JANLTL010000663.1:0-2468 GCA_031362905.1 Burkholderiales bacterium
CTGCTTCGAGGAAGGCGAGTTTGTCGCGCTGCTCGGCCCGAGCGGCTGCGGCAAGACCACCCTGCTGCGCATCATCGCCGGCTTGATTCCCAAGACTGCCGGTTCGGTGCGCATCCGCGGCGAAGAAGTGACCGAGCCGCACCCTGATTTCGGGTTTGTGTTCCAGACCCCGAACCTGATGCCGTGGCGCAATGTGCTCGACAACGTGCTGTTCCCGATGGAAATTCTCGGCAAGCGTGACCAGGCCGCACGCGCGCGCGCGTTCGAATTGCTCGAGATGGTTGGCTTGAAAGGCTTTCACGATGTGCGGCCGCACCAGCTCTCCGGCGGTATGCAGCAGCGCGCCGCGCTGTGTCGCGCCCTGGTGCATCAACCGACGCTGCTGCTGATGGACGAGCCCTTCGGCGCGCTCGACGAGCTCACGCGCATGGAGATGAACGACCTGCTGCTCGACATCCGTACGCGCACCAAGGCCACCGTGGTGTTCGTCACGCATTCGATTGCCGAAGCGGTGTACCTGTCGGACCAGGTGCTGGTGTTCAGCAAGCGCCCGGCGCGCATTGCCGAGCGCATCGCGGTCGACCTGCCCTACCCGCGGTCGGCGCGCACGCGCTATACCGAGCAGTTCCTGGCGCTGGAGCGCCGCGCCGGGCGCGCGCTCGGCATCTTCCACGAAGCGGCCTGATCGACCATGAGTGACACCTGGAAACGCCTGATCCTGCCGCCGCTCGGCATCATCCTGCTGTTGCTGGTGTGGCAGTGGTATTGCATCCAGTTCAAGGTGGCCGAGGCAGTCCTGCCGAAGCCGACTCAGGTAGCCGGCGCGATCATCGCGCGCTGGGATTTGTTGCTCGAAGAAGGCTGGGTGACGCTCAAGGCGACGCTCTACGGCTTTTTGCTGGCCCTCGGCATCGGCATCCCGATCGCGGTGGCGATCTCCAACTCGAAGATCCTCAACTGGATGTTCTCGCCGCTGCTGATTGCGCTGCAGTCGGTTCCCAAGGTAGCGCTTGCGCCGATCGTGCTGGTCTGGCTGGGCACCGGCATCGAGTCCAAGCTGGCGATTGCCTGGCTGGTGGCGTTTTTTCCGGTCGTGATTGACACCGCCGCCGGCCTGCAATCGACCCCGCCCGAACTGCTCGAACTGGCGCGCAGCCTGCGCGCATCGCGCTGGCAGATCTTCTGGAAGGTGCAGCTGCCGGCCGCGTTGCCCTTCGTCATGACCGGCGCGAAAGTGGCGGTCACGCTCGCGGTGATCGGCGCCGTGATCGGCGAGTTCATTGGCTCGAGCGAAGGCTTGGGTCATCTGCTGCTGTCGGCCACCTCGCAGATCAACACGCCGCTTGCGTTTGCGTCTCTGTTTGCGCTCGCCGCACTGGGCATGCTGGCCTATCTGATGGTGGTGATCGTGGAGTGGTTGCTGCGACCACTCCTGCCGCCGGCTCCGGCGACGCACTGAACACACCGGGCAAGCCACGCAAGTTAAGCAAACCTAAGCAAACTGAGAAAACTGAGCACACCCAAAGGAGGACTCCCCGATGACCCCCACCAACCCGCCCGTTGCCATGCCCGGCGCGCCGAATATCGGCGAACTGCTGATCCAGACCAAGGACGTGCCCTGGCGCGAAAAATCGCTCAAGGGCGTGTCGGAGAAAATGCTCTGGCGCGACGAGACCACCAGCGCCACAATCGCACTGATTCGCTTCGCCAAGGGCTGCGGCATCCCGGCGCCGCACTCGCATGCCTCGAACCAGTTCATGTATTGCCTGGAAGGCAAGTACGAGTACACCGCCACCAAGGTGACACTGACAGCCGGCTGCTTCTACTGCAACCCCAAGGGCAACGTGCATGGGCCGACCATCGCGCATGAAGACACCATCGTCGTCGAGATGTACGATGGCCCGCACTATCCGACCAAGCCCGACTGGTATACCGATGAACGCGATGCCCACTAGCGGCCTGGCGCGCGTTCCGGCGCGTGTTCCAGTACCCGCGCTGGTCGAGTTGACGGCGGCGATGTTCAGCGCCGCCAAGGTACCGGCGGCAGACGCGCGCTACGCGGCCCAGTCGCTGATCTCGGCCGACTGTGAAGGCATCGGCTCGCACGGCGTGATGCTGGTGCCGATGTACGTTGACCGCCTGCTGGCGGGCTCGATTGCGCCGGTCGCAAATATTGCGACAGTCCACGATGGCGGTGCCGCAGTCGTACTGGACGCGCACAACTGCCTCGGCCAAATCAGCGCGCAGGCCTCAGTGCGTCTGCTGCTCGAACGCGGCAAACGGCACGGCCTGGCGTCAGTGGCGGTGCGCAACGGCTTTCACTTCGGCACCGCCGGCTACTGGGCGCGCCAGATCGCCGCCGAGGGCCTGGTGGCCATGGTCATGAGCAATACCCGCCCCTTGATGCCGCCGCCGGGCGGGTCGGAGCGCATCGTCGGCAACAACCCGTTGGCGCTCGCCGTGCCGAC
>JANLTL010000672.1:0-15353 GCA_031362905.1 Burkholderiales bacterium
ATTCACGCCGACGCTGGTGTCCTGGAACGGCAGCGGATTCGACCTGCCGGTGCTCAACTACCGCGGCCTGATGCATGGCGTCACCGCTGCGCGCTTCTGGGACACCAGCGTCGGCGTGAATTTTTCGATGCCGTCGAAAAAGCGCTGGATCAACTCCTGCTCGGGATCGTCCGGCTTGCCGATCGACCAAACCTTCCATTTGTCGTCCTGCCGCAGTACGCAGGAAATGGCGACCACTTTTTGCAGATGCAGCGGCATGAAGTCGCCGCCGGTCCTGGCACGCCGTTCGTGAAACGCAATCTCGGCAACGTCGTGGTCGGAGATCTCCGTCGACAAGCCGTGAAGGGTGCGATAACCGGCAACATCGGGAATCGATTCGATGTCAAACACCAGGGTGGTGTTCATGCAGCGGCCTGCTTGAGCGCGTCGTTGAGCGCGAGCGCCGCGTCCTCCATGATTTCCGTTGCGGCACGACAGACTGGAAACAGGCGCGCAAAGCCATGCGTCATGCCGTTACCGCGCCGCATCGTCACCCGAACGCCAGCTGCCTGCATTTGTGCGGCATAGCGTTCACCTTCGTCGCGAAGCGGATCCAGTTCCGCCGTCAAGACATAGGCTGGCGGCAGGCCGGCGAGCGATGCGGCGCGCGAAGGCGCGCCACGATAATCGGCGGTCTGGGCACTGACGCCGAATTGTGTCCAAAACCAGCGCAGGTCTTCCAGGGTCAGACCTGGGCCCGCCGCAAACTCGCCGAGTGATGACAGCCCCGCATCCGGTTCGATCGCCGGATAAATCAGCCACTGGCATGCGAGCCTGGGTCCACCTTGTTCGCGCGCGATGAGCGCCGTGATCGCGGCGAGATGCCCTCCCGCGCTGTCTCCACCGACTGCGAGGCGCTTGACGTCACAGGCAAGTTCGTCGCCATGGGCGGCAGCCCACAACAATGCATCAAATGCGTCGTCGACGGGCGCGGGAAATGGATGCTCGGGGGCAAGCCGATAGTCAACGGAGAGCACCGCCACGCCACTGTGCGCGGCAATCCACGCGCACAGCTGATCGTGCGAATGAAGCGATCCAACCACCCAGCCGCCACCGTGGAAGAAAACCATCAATGCCGGTGTCCCGCCTGGGTGGTAAAGACGTGCATCGACGGTACGGCCCGGCAGCGCCAGGTGAAAATTGCGCATGCCCACGTGTGCACGCGGCGCAAGCTTCAACAGCAGGTCAGTAATGTCTTCGTAGCGCTGGCGGCGCGACGCCGCTGAGGCGTCCGGCATTGCGGCAAATTCTCGTCCAAGACGGGCGTACCACGCGGACAAATCGGCATCGATCGGCATACCTTACCTCTCAGGCAAAAACTTGGCCGGATCGACCGGCTTGCCCTGACGGCGAATCTCGAAATGCAGCTTGGGCACGTCGCTGTCAGTGCTGCCAGCCTCTGCAATTCTTTGTCCTTTGGTGACCAGTTGGCCTTCTTTGACCAGCAGGTTGCTGTTGTGCGCGTAGGCCGACAAATAGGTGTTGTTGTGCTTGATGATGATGAGCCGGCCATAGCCACGCAAGCCCTGGCCGCTGTAAACCACCTTTCCAGGCCCGGCGGCGAGGACCGGGTCGCCGACCTTGGCGGCGATATCGAGACCCTTGTTGGCACCGCCGTCGGTAAAGGTGCCAATCACGCGGCCGGCGGCCGGCCAGCCCCAGGCGATGTCGTCGGATTCAGTGGCAGGCTTGGACTCCCCCGGCTTGTCAGCGGGTTTGGGTGCCGCAATTACGGTAGCAGGTTTGGCTGCGGCCTGACCTTGCGCCTGGGCAAGCGCTTCGTCAGAGTAAGGTCGCTTGTCACCCCGTGGCTCGGTGATGATGCCTGGTGACGCAGACGGTGCGCCTGCGGGGCTACCGCCCGGCTGGGTGATCGCACGCACCACCACAGCGGAATCGCCAGCCGCGGAAGTGCCCGGCGTCCCTGCAGGCGGTGTCACCCGCAGTATCTGCCCAACTTGAATGACGCTGGGGTTGACGATATTGTTCCAAGCGGCCATTTCGCGATAGTCGTGGCCGTGATCGAGCGCAATACCGAACAGCGTGTCACCGCGCTTGACGGTATAGAAGTCGGCGCTGCCGGCCGGCACTTTCGCAGCGGGTACAGAGGACGGCGCAGTGGAGGGCTTCGGCGGCGCCGGCGCGGGAGATCGGTCGATGACTGGAGCAGCTTGGCGGGTAGAACAAGCCGCCAGTAATGCCAGCATCAGCATGGCAATGAAACTCGTCTTTGAAAAATTCCGTGTCATGCCATCGCCCTATTTCGCCAACCCGTTCAGCATCGGTACAAAGCGCACCAGATCGAGCTGTTTTTCAATCACCGTCATACCGCGCTTGTCGATCAACTTGAGTCGCTGCGTTGCGCCTTGGGCGCTCGACCCCACAGGAATGATCATTTTGCCACCGCGCTTCAACTGTTGCACCAGCGCCTCCGGCAATGCAGGTGCAGCCGCCGCCACGATCACCGCGTCAAACGGGGCAGCATCGGACAAGCCCAGATAGCCATCGCCCAACGCCAGGCGCACATTTGGAATACGCAGGGGCCGCAGATTGGCGCGCGCCTTGTCGTAGAGCGCCTTGATGCGTTCGATCGAATAGACCTCGTCGGCCAGTTGCGCCAGTACAGCAGCCTGATAGCCGCAGCCGGTACCGACTTCAAGAATGCGCTTGAAGCGGGAATCCTTGCCCGCACCGGTGGGCAGGATGGCCTCGATCATGCGCGCCACGACGAAGGGCTGCGAAATGGTCTGGCCGTGACCGATCGGCAGCGCGTCATCCTGATAGGCGCGACTCCACAAGGCTTCGTCGATGAAGCGTTCGCGCGGCACCCGTGCGATCGCGTTCAACACGGCTTCCGAGCGGATGCCTCTCTCCCGCAAACGCTTGACCAGAGCCAGTCTTGGTGCGGTTGGCACGGCCCAATCAGTCTCGTTCAGCACCTGATTTTTGGCCGATCGGGTGCGCGCGGCCGCGACACCTGTCGAATCAGCGGCCAAGCCAGTCGCGGACATGCGTCACTTTCTCGAAGTGTGTCAGATCAATCTGCAACGGCGTCACCGACACATAGCCATTGGCGACTGCGTGAAAGTCAGTGCCCGGTCCGTCATCGGCTGCCGGGCCTGCCGCGCCGACCCACCACACAGTCTCACCATGGGGGTTCTCGGCGCGAACGGCTGGCTCTGCCTTGTGCCGCCGGCCAAGGCGCGTCGCATGCAGCCCTTTCAAGTGTGCCGCGTCGACAGCGGGAATATTCACGTTGTAGAGAACCGGCTCAACCGAAGGGTCGCGCTGAAAACGCGCGACCACGTCGGCAGCGACGCTGGCAGCCGTGGTCAGGTGATCCCAGCCACGGCCTGCCAGCGAGAACGCAATGGCAGGAATGCCGAGCAGGAAGCCTTCTGTCGCTGCGGCGACGGTGCCGGAGTAAATGGTGTCGTCACCCATGTTGGCGCCGTTGTTGATGCCGGACACCACCATATCGGGCTTGAAATCGAGCAAGCCGGTGATGGCCAGGTGCACACAATCCGTCGGTGTACCGTTGACGAACAGAAAACCGTTGTCCGCCGTGCGCACACTGAGCGGGCGATTGAGCGTCAGCGAGTTGGAGGCGCCGCTGTGATTTTGCTCGGGCGCGATGACGATCAGTTCGGCCAGCGGCTTGAGGGCTGCAACCAGCGCCGCGAGGCCGGGTGCGGCGTAACCATCGTCGTTGCTGACCAATATTTTCATGACGCGATGATACGCTCTCGACGCCGGTAGAGCCCTGCAGTGACGCGCGGCACGTAGCTGGATTGCGCCCCGGGTCGCTGGCTCACGCAGTACCGCTCAGCATCAGTCGGCGAGCAGGGCCGCGAGCTTGGCGCGACCGACCGGATTGGTCATCACAACCAGTGCATATCCAGTGCGGATGACATGATCGTCATCCGGGTTGAAGACCCATTTGCCGCTCTCGTGCGTTGCCATCAGAATGTAATCCCGCGATTTGAGCGCAACATCGCCAAGGCGGCGCGCGGCAAAACCCACGGGCACGATCACTTCTTCCACGCGCAGGCCGTCGTCACTGCGCAGCATCTGGTCCATGAAATTGACCACGTTGGGCCGCAACATTGCTGACGCAATGCGCATGCCGCCGGTGAAATCAGGCGACACGATTTCGTCCGCGCCGGCGCGACGGGTCTTGTCGGCGTTGCGAATGTCATGCACGCGCGCCACCACCTTGGCGCCGGCGTTCAGTTGCTTGACCGAGAGCGACACCACGAGATTGTGGCTGTCGTCACCCGTTACCGCAAAAACGCCGATCGCCCGCGCCACGCCGGCCGCGTGCAGACAGTCATCATCCGCGGCGTCACCATGAACGTAGAGCGCATCGTCGTGTTGTTCCAGATAGTGATCAAGCGTTGAGCGGTCTGACTCGATGACGACAAAGGTCCGCCCGGTCTTGCGCAGTTCGTCTGCCACATTCGCACCAACGCGACCGATACCGCACACAATGTAGTGACCAGACAATTTATCGAGCTGCTTTTGCATGCGTTTTCTCCTGAGCGCCGTATTGAGATCGGATTCGAGAATAAAGGCGGTGACCACTGAAAACATATAGGTCATGGTGCCGATGCCGACGAACGCGATCACCATGGTGAACACACGTCCGCCGGGGCTCTTGGTGAGGTCAATCACTTCGCCGTAGCCAATTGTGGCGACGGTGATGAAGGTCATGTAGAAACCGTCAAGCCAGGTCGTATCAGACCCGCCGATCAGCTTGTAACCAACAGTACCGGCCACGTGCACCAGCACGAGCAGCAGCGCTGCCCACATCAAACTACGAAGTTGCGATGCCATGTCTGGATGGGCCGGTCAACCCTCGTGCCCCGACTATTGCCCGGAGATTGCAGCGCGCCGGCGCGAAGTTGGCCATCCGGGCACGGACGCAGCCTTGCCCAAGCGCCGCCGCTGTTTCATTTCAGGAATGAGGTTTCATGCAACGTGCCTACGTCGGGAATGGCACGGATGACGCCATTTTCCAGCAGCAGTTCAGCAGCCTCTTTGCTGAAGTTGCCGATCTCGCCGGCAAAAAACTGGCGATTGGCAGCCCGGTCTTGCCAGGCGATGAAGGTGCCCGACTTGGCAAACTGCTCACCCGTCTGCTTGACAGCGGCACCCATGATTTCATTCGATTTGGCCGGCTCGCGCTTCATCAGCTCAAGTGCTTCGAACCAGCTGTTGACCATGGCCTGGGCAAGCTTCGGGTTCTGGCGCAGAAACGCACGCGGGCAGCCAAGGGTGTCGACCACGATCGGATAGTCCTTGGTGGTCAGCAAGACCTTGCCTGCATCAGGCCGGTTGCGAATTGCGGACATATAGGGCTCGTAAGTCTGCGCCGCGTCATTCTGCCCGGCGAGGAAGGCATTGGCAGCTGCTTGCGGTGAGAGTGACACGCGCTTGATGTCACTCATCGTCATGCCGTTCTTTTTCAACATATAGGCAAGGACAAAAAACGGCGAAGTGCCGGGCGCATCAACACCAATGCTCTTGCCTTTGAGATCCCTGATGCTGTTCACTTCCTTGCGTACTGCAAGGCCATCACCGCCGTCCGATTTGTCGAGCAGCAGTATTTGGGTGTTCTGCACACCATTCGCGTTCCAGGTCACGTGGGTTTCGACTGTGGTTGCCGCACACTGGATCGCATTAGACGCAAGGGCCAGGTGACGCGTTGCTTGCGGGATGAACTTGATTTCCACGTCGACGCCGTTCTTCTTGAAAATACCGGATTTCTCCGCCAGAGTCAGCGGGGCAAAACCGGTCCAGCCGCTCATGCCGATCACGGCCTTGGGTACTCCCTGTGCGCCGGCCAGGGTACAGAATGCAGATGCGGCCATCGCAGCGGCGCAGGCGAGATTCAGGTTCTTGCGCATGACGTTCCCTCTCGGTTGAGATCGCTGTTCGTGCATTTTACTGAGCATTATGCCGAGGCTGCATGCTTGCCGCCAGCGCACACCCATGGGGCGCCTCGTGACGAAGCCTGTGCCACAATCGTCTGAATGGTTGCAATGGGATTCGGGTGTCGATAGACAGGAGCAGAACATGAGACTGGCAGGCCATGTAGCGGTGGTGACTGGAGGGGCAAGTGGTATTGGGCGAGTGCTGGCCGAGCGCCTGCTCGCGGACGGGGCAAGCGTGGCCATTCTGGACATCGCCGGCAGCACCGAACGGGCGCAGTCATTACGGGACCAGCGGTCGGGCGATCAGGTAAACGGCAACGCCAGAGTGATTGGCCTGCCTTGTGACGTGTCGAACGAGATGCAGGTGGCAGCGGCAATGTCAAAGGCCGCAGGTGAGCTGGGCCGCATCGACATTCTGGTCAACAACGCTGCACTGTTCTCGGCCCTCACACCGGGGCCGTTCGAAGACATTTCAGCGGACAGCTGGCAACGCGTCATGGCGGTCAACAGCCTGGGGCCATTTTTGTGCGCACGAGCGGTGCTGCCGCATCTCAAGGCGAGCGGGCGCGGGCGCATCATCAATCTGGCATCCGGTGCGCCGCTCAAAGGTGTGCCCAACATGCTGCACTATGTGACCAGCAAGGGCGCAGTGATTGCATTCACCCGTGCCCTTGCGCGCGAGCTTGGTGCGCACCGCATTACGGTCAACGCAGTGGCGCCGGGCTTCACCATGAGTGACGGCGTGCTTGCGCATCCGGTGCACGCAGAGAAGTACCGTGACGTCATCCTCGCGTCGCGCGCCATCAAGCGCGACGAAACGCCGCAGGATATTGCCGGTGCCGTCAGCTTTCTGGCCAGTGCCGACGCCGCCTTCATCACCGGGCAGACCTTGGTCGTCGACGGCGGCTCGGCGATGGTGTAGCGGCCTACATCTTGGGTAGCGTGACACCTTTTTGCCCTTGATATTTGCCGCCGCGATCCTTGTACGAGGTCTCGCACACTTCATCGCTCTCGAAGAACAGCACTTGCGCGCAGCCTTCACCGGCGTAGATTTTGGCCGGGAGCGGCGTGGTGTTGGAAAACTCCAGGGTCACGTAGCCCTCCCATTCGGGCTCAAACGGCGTGACGTTGACAATGATGCCGCAACGTGCATAAGTACTTTTGCCGAGGCAGACCGTGAGCACACTGCGCGGAATGCGGAAATACTCGACCGTGCGCGCCAGCGCAAACGAGTTGGGCGGGATGATGCACACCTCGCCCTTGAAATCGACAAAGGATTTTTCGTCGAAATTTTTCGGATCCACTATGGTCGAGTTGATATTGGTGAAAATCTTGAACTCGTCGGAGCAGCGGATATCGTAACCATAGCTTGACGTCCCGTAGGAGACGATGCGTTTGCCGTCGATCTCGCGCACCTGATCGGGCGCAAACGGCTCGATGATGTTGTGGCTGGCTGCCATGCGGCGGATCCATTTATCGCTTTTGATGGTCATTGCTCTTTTCTCCAGGACGTGCGCCAGGCGCCAATTTATTGTTTTGACTGTGCGCCAGCGGCGGCAGGCTTTTCTGCAGGCATAGGGGGCGTTGCGGCAGCTGGCGCGGCCCCTGGTCGCCCGACCTTGGGCGGCACCACGACTACGGCACGCCAGGCGCGCGTGCGCCGTTCTGCCTCTGCCAGATCCGCGTCCCCCATGCGCGACTTGTTAAGCTTCAACTTGCCGTCAATGCCGCTACGGCCTTGCAGCGCGGCCAGGACATACCACTTGGCGGCTTCAATGCGATACTCCGACGACACCTCGCCTTTGGTCGATTCGGCTGCGCGTACCAGCAAGTCTCCCATCACGACCTGCGCTTCGACATGTCCCTGTTCGGCAGCCCGTCCCAGCCACACGGTGGCCTCGCGCATGTTGCGTGGCACCGCCACGCCGTCGATGCTGCGCGCTCCCAAAACATACTGGGCTTGGGCGTCGCCGCGATCAGCTGCGATGCGCGTCCAGTACAGCGACTTGGCATCGTCCTTTGCGGTGCCCAGGCCGAGGCTGAGACGGCGCGCCGTTTCGCTCTGCGCCTTGCGGTCACCCTCCTCGGCAGCCTTCAAAAACCAGTCAAAAGCGAGACGCTGGTCTTTTTCGCCCCCCAATCCTTCGGCAGCCATTTCGGCCAGAAGCACCATGGCTTGCGCATTGCCGGCGGCGGCGGCGGCGGCAAATTCGCGCCGCGCCACCGCAAAATCCCAGCGCGCATAGGCGCTCTGGCCCGCACCAAAATCGGCCCGAGCCGGCGCCGGGTCAAGGGTGCAGAAAAGAAGGGCCAGGAGTACCAGAACCCCTGTATACGAGCATCGCATACGAGCCGGAACGCGCATGACTCGCTTCAGGTGCTCTTCGACACCACAATCGACGGGAATTTGCCGCTCATGTCTTTCAAGCTCTCGGCAATCTTGACCGCCACCTTGCGCGCGATGGATTTGTAAATTTCCGCCACTACGCCGTCAGGGTCCGCTACCACCGTCGGTTTGCCGGAGTCGGCCTGTTCGCGAATATCGAGCCGCAACGGCAGCTGGCCAAGCAAGGTGACATCGTAATCGCTCGCCATGCGCGCCCCGCCGCCGGTGCCAAAAATCGGCTCGGCGTGACCACAGTTGGAGCAAATATGCGTTGACATGTTCTCGACGATACCGAGAATCGGAATACCGACTTTCTCGAACATTTTGAGGCCCTTGCGCGCATCGAGCAGCGCAATGTCCTGCGGCGTGGTGACAATGACCGCGCCGGTGACGGGCACCTTTTGCGCTAACGTGAGCTGAATGTCACCGGTTCCAGGCGGCATGTCGACAATCAGATAATCGAGGTCGCGCCAGTTGGTTTCCTTGAGCAATTGCTCAAGGGCCGAGGTCACCATCGGTCCGCGCCACACCATGGGCGTCTCGACATCAATCATGAAGCCGATCGAACTCGCCTGGATGCCGTGGCCCATCATCGGCTCCAGCGTCTTGCCATCGGGTGACTCCGGCCGGCCCGTGATGCCGAGCATTTGCGGTTGCGACGGGCCGTAGATATCGGCATCCAGAATGCCGACCGTCGCGCCTTCAGCCGCCAGCGCCAGCGCCAGATTGACGGCCGTGGTCGACTTGCCGACGCCGCCCTTGCCGGATGCCACAGCGATGATGTTCTTGACGTTTGGCAGTGGCTTTACCCCGCGCTGCACCGCGTGCGAGACCACCTTGATCGACATGTTGACCGAGGCGTTGCCCACACCGTGGATCGCTTTGAGTGCCTTGATGGTCTCGCGCCGCAACCCGTCTATTTGAGACTTGGCCGGGTACCCGAGTTCAACATCAAGGCTCACGTCGTTGCCGTCGACTTTGATGTTGCGTGCCGACTTGGAGGCCAGAAAGTCCTTTCCGGTATTCGGATCAATGACGGTTCTGAGCGCCGCCTGCACTTGTTCCTGAGAAATTGACATGAAATCCTGTAACTGCATTGAGTAAATAGGGAATCGCTGCGCAAGCGATGGAGTCTAACAGCCTGCCGCCTCTGGCCCGGTGCCGGCGCAGCACAATCGACCGCCGCCTTGCTGACAAAGGCGGCGCTGCCCGTTACACCGTGCGGGCGTGCCAGTCAGGCCGGCCCCAAACTCCCCGCAATCGAATGCCAGGCCAATTCAGCACGTCAGAGCAGGTATGCGGCGAGCCGCTGCAATATCTGTTCGGCCTCGGAATAAAGGCCGCCGCCATGGGCAATCTTTGCTGCCGCAAGATCCTTGCGCACGATCAGTTCAGCGCTGATATTGACTGATTCCGGCTGGCTCAGTCCCGGCGTGCGTTGTGCCGTCTGCGCGAGCTGCTCTGCCTTGGCAAGCGCGCCGGTGTCAGCGTAGATCAAGGCTGCCTGCGACAGTGCCTGCGCCTTTTCCATGCCTGCCTTGGCGGCCGCCTCGGGTAGCAGCGCGGTGATCTGGGCATTGACCCGCTCATGGGCGCTGGCGCCGGCCAACTGCATGATGGTGCGCATATTCTCGATGCGTTCGGCCAGTACCGCGTTCTTGCCGACCAGTTCAAGAGCCGTCTCCAGACTGCGCACCGCCTTGTCGTTTTCAGCCAGCTTGAGGCGTAGTTGATGGTCGAGCGCCAAAAGCCGCGCTTGCGACCATTCATCCGGCGCTTTCTTCAGGAGCGCCTCCATTTCGGCGGCAACTCCTTGGGTACGGCTCCACACCGCGACCCGCGCCCCCTGGACAGCTTCCTTTACCAGCAACTGGCCCATCGCCACTGACCAATCGCTCTGGGCCAGGGCGCGCTGCTGCGGGTCGCGAATGGCGCTCACTGCCTCACTGGCCAGTTTGAGCAATTCACGTGACGCCGACGCAGGGAATTGGGCGTGCCGGGCCAAAATCACGCCGGCTGTGCCCAGAGCGCGCGAGCGAGCAGCCGGATCAGAAATCGCGGCGGCGTAGGTCTTCATGGCATCGAGACCCTGGGTGGCGCGCCGTCCTGCAAGCTGCAGCAACGACCAGGCATCGACTTCCATTTCTGCCAACTGCACGACAATGCCGGCGGGCCCGGCAGCTTGCGCTGGCGATTTTTTCAATTCAGCAATCACCTCGCGCGCGCGCGCCAGATGGCCAAATTCGGCCAGCGCACGCGCAAAATCTGCCTTCAACAGCAGTTTGGCCGGCGCGGCAACTGCTACCGGAGCACCAGCGGTCGCCGACCCTCCCGTGCTTGCAGTACCTGCCCCCCCTCCTGCACCTGACGGGCCGGCGGCACCGCCGACGCCGGATGTCGGCGCTGAAACCCCCACAGACTTGCCCAAGGCTTGCGAAGCCGCCACGGCCTGCTCGATGGATATACCCTTTTCGCTCCGCTTTCCACGTGCTGCCTGAATCAAGGGATCGTCAATGTCCGCGTCCCCGGTGCTGCCTTCAGCGTCGATGGTGGCCACCTTGGGCGCGTTGTCCGGGCCCTTGGACGATGCGCCTGCCGCACCCGCTTTGCTTCCCGATCCGGTAAGCGCAGACACCATATGCCCCCCGGCGAAGGCCACCAGGAGCAACCCGGCCAGTCCGGCAGCACGAATGCGCCCCGCCTTGCCCTTGAACAGTCCCGCTTCCGGCCCGATACCAAACTCTTTCTCCAGTTCCTTGCGAATCTGCTCGCGCAGCGCCAGCTCCATCGCCGCGCGCGCCTTGCGCTCCGATTCCTTGAGATCATTCGAAGCCATGAACTCGAGCTTGCGGCGCTCCTGCTCCATGAGCTTTTTCTTGAGGAGCATTTCGTCGGTAATCTTGTCGACGAATACGCCGCAGCTTGGACACTGGCGGTTCTCCGGCAGCAACACCCGCACACTGCATCCCGGACACACCGTCTTGCCGTCATCGACGGCTTGCTCGATCGCCGAGATCGACAGCACCGGCGTTATATCGACCTCAAGCCCCGCCTTGAGAAAGCTGGCGCCCGCCTGGTCGGCGCGCTCGCGCGTCACCTTGGATCCCACCTTGACGCTGGAGCCGCCACGCAGGGCGCCAACGAGTGCCTTGATGTTGGCCGCCGGCATGCCCGCAGCCTCATGCGCAAGACGCTCCACCTCCTCAATGCGCCGGCCTTTGCCCATCCGCACACTAACGTCAAACAGAGGCACGCTGGAGACAATGTCTTCTTTACTATCGCTCATAAAAATTCCGTATCGCTCACGTGTGGTGAATAAGCTGGCCGCAACCTAGAAGTTGCCAGAAAAGTGCGCTGCAAGCAAATGATTTCATGGCAAGAGTATGCACTTTACATAAGTTCTGGCGCATCTGCACATCTTACCGCCCTGATAAAATGAAAACGTTTTCCCACACGCCACATCACACAAGCCACATTCATGACCGGCATCACGCCCGGTGCTTCCGGCACCACCTCCGCGGCCGGTAGCCTGCCGCCTCGCCGCCTGTTCGTCACCACCGCCCTGCCCTACGCCAATGGCTCGTTCCACATCGGGCACATCATGGAGTACATCCAGGCTGACATCTGGGTGCGCTTCCAGCGCATGCAGGGGCATGAGGTGCATTTTGTGTGCGCCGACGACGCGCATGGCGCGCCGATCATGCTCAAGGCCGAGGCCGAAGGCATCACGCCCGAACAACTGGTAGGCAGGATCGGCGCCGAACGAAAACAGTATCTGGACGGCTTTCATATCGGCTTCGACAACTGGCACTCGACCCACTCACCGGAAAATACCGGTCTCGCTCAGGATATCTACAAGAAGCTCGATGCAGCCGGCCTGATTGAGCGCAAAAGCATCGAGCAGTTTTACGACCCGGTCAAAAAGATGTTTTTGGCCGACCGTTATATCAAGGGCGAATGCCCCAAGTGCGGCACCAAGGACCAATACGGCGACAACTGCGAGTCTTGCGGAGCAGTCTATGCGCCAACGGATTTGAAGAATCCTTATTCGACGCTCACCGGCGCGGCGCCCGTGATGAAATCGTCGGAGCACTATTTTTTCAAGCTGTCAGATCCCAAGTGCGTCGAGTTTTTGCGCGCCTGGGCACTCGATGGCAGACTGCAGGCCCAAGTTGCCAACAAGGCACGCGAATGGCTCGAAGGCGACGGCCCCGACGATAAAAAGTCAGCGCTAGGCGACTGGGACATCTCGCGCGATGCGCCTTACTTTGGAATCGAGATTCCGGGCACTGACGACAAGTATTTTTACGTCTGGCTCGACGCGCCGATTGGCTACCTTGCCAGCTTCAAAAACTATTGCGCGAAAAAAGGCATCGACTTCGACGCCTTCCTTGCCGACCCGACGACCGAGCAGATTCATTTCATCGGCAAGGACATCATCTATTTCCACACCCTGTTCTGGCCAGCCATGCTCAAGTTCGCGGGTTACAAGGTGCCGGACCAAGTCTACGTGCACGGCTTCATTACCGTCTCAGGCGAGAAGATGTCCAAGTCGCGCGGCACCGGCCTTGACCCGTTGCGCTATCTCAATGAAGCGAAGATGAATCCCGAGTGGCTGCGCTACTACATTGCGGCCAAGCTCAATGCCAATGTTGAGGATGTGGATTTCAACCCCGATGATTTTGTGGCGCGGGTGAATAGTGATTTGATTGGGAAGTACATCAATATCGCAAGCCGGTGCGCCGGATTCATCTCCAAGCGCTTTGACGGCAAGCTCAATCACCAAATTGATCCCAATATTTTGAGTGTTTTTGAAACAGCGTCCAGTCAGATACAAGAACTCTATGAAGAGCGTGAGTTTGGAAAGGCCATTCGCGAGATCATGCGAGTCGCTGACGTTGTCAATCAATACATCGCCGCCCATGCGCCGTGGGAGCTGGCAAAGGATCCGGCGCAATCAGATCACCTGCATATTGTTTGCAGTACAGCAATGGACGCTTTCAGACGACTGACCCTCTACCTAAAACCTATTGTTCCCGATACGGCGCGGCGGGTGGAGGAACTGCTTGCATGCGGTGAGTTGAATTGGCGCGCGGAAAATATTTTTCCCAGTGCAGCGCTAATACCTTATTCGCACCTCATGACCCGCGTCGACCCCAAACAACTAGACACCCTTTTCGACATGCGCACCACTCCAGAACCCGCTCCCACCAAGGCCCCCAGCCAACAGGCCGCAAAGACCGGCTCCCAGAGCGCCTCTCCGGGTAGTGTCTCTCCACAAAATGCCAACATCAGCATCGACGACTTCACCAAAATTGATCTGCGCATTGCCAAAATCATCGATGCCAGACATGTTGAAGGTGCGGACAAGCTGGTGCAACTCACGCTCGACATTGGCGAAACCGTCGACGGTCAACCGAAGCCGCGCAACGTCTTCGCCGGCATCAAGTCGGCCTATGAGCCGGCCAAGCTGATCGGCAAGATGACGGTGATGGTCGCCAACCTCGCGCCGCGCAAGATGAAGTTTGGCTTGTCGGAAGGCATGGTGCTGGCCGCAGGCGACGCCGATGGTAAGACGCCTGGCCTCTATCTGCTGGAACCTGATAGCGGCGCTCAACCCGGCATGCGGGTGAAGTAACAGCGCCATGCAGTTCCCCGTTCACCCGTTCAAGCCCTACCTGCTCAAGAGCATGAAGGGCTACACGGGAGAACAGTTTTCGGCTGACCTGATTGCCGGCATCACCGTCGGCGTGGTTGCCCTGCCGCTCGCCATGGCCTTTGCGATTGCGTCGGGCGTCAAGCCCGAGGCCGGCATCTTCACCGCCATCATCGCCGGCTTCATCATCTCGGCCCTCGGTGGCTCGCGCGTGCAGATTGGCGGCCCGGCCGGGGCATTCATCGTCATCGTCTACGGCATCATCGCCAACTACGGTCTGGCCAACCTGCTGCTCTCGACCATCATGGCCGGCGTGTTGCTGTTCGTGATGGGGCTGACGCGTGTCGGCTCGCTGATTCGTTTTATTCCGGTGGCGATCATCATTGGTTTTACCAACGGCATTGCGGTGCTCATCGCACTCTCGCAGGTAAAGGATTTTTTCGGCATGCGGATTGACAAGATGCCGGCCGATTTCTTCGGCATGATTCGCGCGCTTGGCGAAACCCTGCATACCACCCATCTGCCGGCGCTGGCGCTGGCTTCGGTGTCGCTGCTGGTGATTGTGCTGTGGGCGCGTGTCGCGCAGCGCTTTACCGCAACGGGAATGGCCGGTGCCGGCAGTGGCGGTGCGGCAAGATTCGTCGCGCGCCTGCCGGGGAGCATCGTCGCGCTGGTGCTGGCCACCATCGCCGTGGCGGCTGCGGGGCTGCCGGTGGAAACGATTGCCTCGCGCTTTGGCGGCATCCCCTCCAGTTTGCCGCCATTTCAGTGGCCCGCGTTCAACTGGGAATCGGCGCGCAATCTGGTCGCGCCGACTGTCACCATTGCACTGCTGTGCGCGATCGAGTCTCTGCTGTGCGCGCGCGTGGCCGACGGCATGATCGATGACCGCCACGATCCCAACCAGGAATTGATGGCCCAGGGTGTGGCCAATTTCGTCACGCCCTTTTTTGGCGGCATCCCGGCCACCGGCACCATCGCGCGCACCACCACCAACGTGCGCTCGGGAGCGACATCTCCAGTTGCGGGCCTGGTCCACGCCGGCACCCTCCTTGTAATCGTGCTCGTTGCCGCGCCGCTGGCTGCCTATGTACCGCTCGCTCCGCTGGCGGCGATCTTGATGTTCGTGGCCTGGAACATGGGCGAGTGGACTGAGTTCGCCAAGCTCAGGCAATTCTCGCTGCCCTACCGGGTGACGATGGTCAGCACGTTTTTGCTCACCGTGATGGTTGATCTTACGGTTGCGGTTGAAGTCGGCCTGGTGCTGGCCTGCCTGTTTTTCATTTACCGGGTAGGGCAGCGAGAATTGCCTGAGCTTGGCGAACTCAGTCCACTC
>JANLTL010000677.1:0-25461 GCA_031362905.1 Burkholderiales bacterium
TTTCACGCCCTTGGGCAAACGCCGGCGCATCGCGATTTCCTTATCCTTGTCGAGCAGCGAGACCTTCACGCCATCGACCTTGGCCGCATTGCGGTTGATTGCCTCGACCGCCGCGTCCAAAGACATCAAGGGCGCCTTCCTCGCCAGCGGTGCCGGCACCGACCACCTGGCGCCCGAGAATGCGAAGTCGATCGACGACGTGATCCGCGCCTACGAAGAACAGGTCGGCGCGATTGAAAAACTCGGCGGCAAGATCATCCTGATGGCGTCGCGCGCACTGGCCAAGGTAGCGAAATCACCCGACGACTATCACAAGGTCTACGACCGCATCCTGTCGCAGGTGAAGGAGCCGGTGGTGATCCACTGGCTCGGTGAAATGTTCGACCCGGCCCTGGCCGGCTACTGGGGCAATGCCGACCACATGAAGGCGATGGACGCGGCGGTCGAGGCAATCAACCGCAATGCGGCCAAGGTCGATGGCGTGAAGGTCTCGCTGCTCGACAAGGATAAGGAAATCGCGATGCGCCGGCGTTTGCCCAAGGGCGTGAAAATGTACACCGGTGACGATTTCAATTATGCCGAACTGATCGAAGGCGATCGCGAAGGCTACAGCCACGCCCTGCTCGGCATCTTCGACGCCATCGCGCCCGCCGCCTCGGCCGCGCTCACCGCACTGGCAAAAAACGACAACAAGTCTTTCATCGACATCCTCGCGCCCACGGTGCCGCTGTCACGCCACATCTTCAAGGCGCCGACGCGCTTCTACAAGACCGGCGTGGTGTTCATGGCCTATCTGAACGGCCAGCAGGACCACTTCACCATGGTGGGCGGGCAGCAGAGCACGCGCTCCATCCTGCACCTCGCTGAGTTGTTCCGCCTCGCCGACCAGGCCGGGCTGCTGCACGACCCCAACCTTGCCTGCAGCCGCATGCGCGCGACGCTCGCGGTGTACGGCATTTTGTAATCAGTGTTTTTAACCCGGAGGACGACAAAATGAAACATCTGTTGAAAATTCTATTGGCGGTTTGCATCAGCGCCTGCGCGTTTGGCGTATCGGCACAGCCCTATCCGAACCGCCCGGTCAAAATCATCATCCCTTTCCCGCCCGGCGGCACGCTCGACATTGTCGGGCGCCTGCTGGCGCTCAAACTCGGCGAGCAAACCGGCCAGCAGTTCGTGGTGGAGAATCGCGCCGGCGGCAACGGCACCATCGGCGCATCCGCCGTCACGCAATCGGCCAACGATGGCTACACCCTGCTGTTCAATGCTTCAACCTTTGTCACCGGGCCGATGGTGATTGCGAAACCGCCGTACAACATCGCCAGTGACTTCACCGCCATTGGCCTGGTGGCCAAGGCACCGCTGGCGGTGTCGATCAACAAGAACTTGGCCGTTACCGACCTCAAAGGCCTGTTCGCCTACGCCAAGGCCAACCCCGGCAAACTCAGCTTTGCGATTGGTTCGACCGCATCGGCCGGCCACCTCGCCACCGAATTGCTCAAGCGCGCGGGCGGCGGCGACTACCTGATCGTGCCTTACAAAGGCTCGACCCCGGCCTACCAGGACCTGATCGGCGGCTCCATCGCCGGCTTCGTCGATCCGGTGTTGGGCGCGGTGCAGCATCACAAGGCGGGCAATCTGCGCATCATCGCGGTGACCTCGGCGGCACGCCTGCCGACCCTGCCCGACGTGCCAACCGTGGCTGAGACAGTGCCCGGCTACGAATTCACCAGCTGGTACGGCCTGTGGGGCCCGGCCAAACTGCCGGCCGACATCACGCAAAAACTGAACGGTGAAATCAACAAGGCGCTGGCCGGCGACATGCGCGACAGATTGTTGGCGCAGGGCATTCTGCTCGGCGGCGGCAGCGTGGCCGAGTTCAACAAATTCCAGCAGGACTACATCACCGAGATGGGCAAGCTCATCTCGGACGCGAAGATTCGCGTCGAGTGATGATGATGACCAATCAGGCCGTGCACAGCGCCATCGTAACGGGCAGCAGCAGCGGCATTGGCGCCGCCATCGCCACGCGGCTGCTGGCCGATGGCTGGCGTGTGCATGGCCTTGATATCGCACCCGTATCGATCACGCATGCCGCGTTTGCAGCGCATATGGTGGACTTGAGCGATGCGGCCGCCACCGATGCAATGATCAACGCATTGCTCACGGACGGCGCACCGCAAGCGGTGGTGCATGCCGCAGGCGTGTTGCGCGTGGGCCGTGCCGGCGCGCTGCAGCACGCGGATGGCCAATTGATGTGGCAACTGCACGTGGCCGCCGCCACGCGCATCGCCAACGCGGTGTTGCCGGCGATGCAGGCAGCACGCGCGGGACGCATGGTGCTGATCGGCAGCCGCGTATCGCGCGGCATCGCCGGGCGCAGCCAGTACGCCGCCACCAAGGCAGCACTGGTATCGCTGGCGCGCAGCTGGGCGGCCGAAGTGGTCGCATCGGGTGTGACGGTGAATGTGGTGTCGCCGGCGGCGACGCAAACCCTCATGCTGCAAGACCCGGCCCGCGCCGGCACTGCGCCGCGCGTGCCGCCGATGGGACGCTTCATCAATCCCGAGGAAATCGCCGCGCTGACCGCCTACCTGCTCTCGCCCGATGCGGCCGCCATCACCGGGCAGGACATCGCCGTGTGCGGCGGCGCGTCCTTGCCGCATTGAACACGCGTTGAACCTCGTGACTGCCTCCTGATGACCCCCCACAGCCATACCGTCGGCATTATCGGCCTGGGCCTGGTCGGCTTTGCGATTGCACAACGTTTGCAGGGCGCCGGATTCAGCTGCGTCGGCTTCGACATCGCCGTGCCGGCGTGTGAACGTTTCGCCGCCGCCGGCGGCAAGGTCGCGACATCGGCGCGCGATGTAGGGCAGAAAGCCCCGGTGCTGATCACCGCGGTATTCGACACCAAAGACGTGCTCAAGGTGATCGAAGGCCCGAATGGCGCGCTGGAGGGCGGTACGCCGCAGGTCATCATCGATTGCTCCACCGGCGATCCGGAACTGCTAACCTGGTTCGCCGATCGCCTGCGGACGGGCGGCATCGATTTCATCGAGGCGCCGCTGTCGGGCTCGAGTGCGCAAATCGCCGCCGGCGAAGCCACCATGCTGCTCGGCGGCGACGCAGCAATCATCGCCGCGCATGCGGCACTGCTCGATGCGATCGCGCTGCAGCGCCTGCACGCCGGTGGCACCGGCATGGGCGCACGCGCCAAGCTCGCGACCAATCTTGTGCTCGGCCTGAATCGCGCCGCCTTTGCCGAAGGCCTGGTGTTTGCCGAAAGGCTCGGCATCGCGCCGGAAAAATTTCTCGAACTGGTCCTGGCCTCGCCGGCGCGCTCCGGCGCAGCCACCGTCAAGGGGCCGCTGATGGTGTCGGGCGACTTTGCGCCGCAATCACGGATTCGCCAGCACCTCAAGGACGTTGACCTGATGCTCGAACACGCGCGCCGTGTCCACCAACACCTGCCGCTCTCGGAAGCCCATGCGGCCCTGATGCGCGCCGCTGTCGAGGCCGGCGACGGCGAACTCGACAACGCCGCCATCGTGCGCCAGATCCGGCGCGAAACCAGCTAATAAGCCCACCAGCGCTGACCCGTGCGCGACTTCTCACGCAGCCACGAATGGCTCTCGATCAACACCGCCACGGTGCGCAAGCAGTGGCGGCTAGACCGCATCATCGACGAATGCGCGAAGCGCAATATTCGCGCCATCAGCCCGTGGCGCGACCAGGTCGCTGCAATCGGGCTTGGGAAGGTGGCAAAGCAGTTGCGCGATGCCGGCATCGGCCTCTCCGGCTATTGCCGGGGCGGCTTCTTCCCCGCCGCCGATGCGGCCGGCCTCAAGGCCGCACTCGACGACAACATCCAGGCCATTGACGAAGCGAAGACACTCAACGCACCCTGCCTCGTGCTGGTGGTCGGCTCACTGCCCGGCGCACTGGCCGGCAAGCCAGCACACCTCGACATCGCGCGCGCGCGCAGCGAGGTGCGTGACGGCATCGCTGCATCACTGGAATACGCACGCAAGGCCGGCATGCCACTCGCCATCGAGCCGCTGCACCCGATGCAGGCAGCCGAGCGCGCCTGCGTCAACACGCTGGAACACGCGCTCGACCTGTGCGACGAGCTTGACCCGTCGCGCAGCGGCGCACTCGGCGTCGCAGTGGACGTGTATCACGTCTGGTGGGATCCAAAACTCCCGCAGCAAATCGCGCGCGCCGGCCAAGAGCGCCTGCTGGCGTTCCATGTCTGCGATTGGCTGATCCCCACGAACGACCTCCTCAACGACCGCGGCATGATGGGTGACGGCGTGATCGAGATCAGCAAGATTCGCGGCTGGGTCGAAGACGCCGGGTATGCGGGCTTTGCCGAGGTGGAAATCTTCTCAGACCGTTGGTGGGAGCGGCCCGGCGCGGAGGTGCTCGACACCTGCATCGCGCGGCATCGCAGTGCAGTGTGATGTACTTGTCCGTTGGGCGAACGATGCCCTGCGATAGCGCTATTTCTTGATATCGGCCGTCACCAGCACCGTCATACCCTTGGGCGAGAGCAGGTCGGCCAGCGCCTGCAGGGCAGCCACACCACACTGCGTGTCTTGTTCGCCATTGCCGCCTGAGAGGCCGACACCACCCACTACTTCGCCGTTGACGACGACGGGAAAGCCGCCGACGAACACGGCAAATTTGCCTTCAAAGCTCCATTGAATGCCGAATGCTTCATTGCCGGGCAGCGCCGCACCATTGGGCGGCGTATTGAACAGATGGGTCGAGCGCTTGTGGCCGGCGGCGGTGAAGGCTTTGTTCCACGCGATTTGCGGGCCGGTGACGCGTGCGCCATCCATGCGCTCAAGCGCGAGCGGAAAACCGCCTTCGTCGGTGACGCAGATCGTTTGCGCGACGCCGATTTCCTTGGCTTTGGCGATGGCGGCCGCCACCATGGCGCGTGATTCGGCAAGTTCAAGTTTAGAGACAGTTTTCAAGCGGGTTCCTTGTGGGAATAGATGGGCGACGCCTTGTTGGTCAATCCAGTGGCGCGCTGCTCAGGCTGCGGCCAGCTCGCGCTGCGGTGCGACGGCTGCGGCGCCCGCTGCTTCAATCTCGGCGAGCGGAATATCGCTGGCTACGTAGTCGCGATACAGCGCGGTGGTATAGAGCAGGCGCATCTCGGCGCCGATTTCGCAAATCTTCAGGCAACGCTGCTGCAGATCAGGTGTGTCGGCGTGCTCGAGCACGATCTGATAACCGCGCTCGCCATGAATTTCGTCGGAGACGATGTGCAGATCGAAGAACTCGACTTCTTCGTCGGTGAACTTGTACTTTTCGCGCAGGGTCGGCGTCTGCTTGCGATAGATCGAAGGCACTTGCGATTCGAGCCCCACCACCAGACCGGCGACGGCGACAATCGGGTCCTCGCGCATCGCAACCGAATAGCACCAGCTTTGCAGGCCGCGCGTGGTGGCCGACATGTTGTCCGGGTCCTTGACCCGCGCGCCGGTGGTGCCGCAGGCTTCGGCGAAGCGGATCAACAGGTCGGTGTGGCGGTCGCCGCCAATTTCCTCTTCATACATGTTGTAGAGCAGGAAATCCTTGGCTTCCTGATAGCGCGCCGGCATGCGCCCATAGACGTAGCCGAGGTAATCGGCAAACGGGCCGACGTAGTGGTAGTGGTTTTCGGCCCAGCGCGCCAGGTGCGCGCGGCTCAGCTTGCCGCTCGCCCAGGCGATGCTGAAGGGAGACTGGTTGGCACTTCTGCCCTTGATTGCATTTTCGAGCGCGGTGCGAAAATCATCGTGGTTCATCAGTTGGGGCATGATGTGTTCCTTCGAAAGGTGGGCGGCAGTCACGCAGCATACAAAATATTCGACAAGCGCGTTTTCCCCTCTGACCTTCGCCACCCAATCCACCGATGCCCACCGTCATCATCCACAAGAATGGACAGGCCCATACGGGCGAGGTCAAGGACAATTCCAACCTGGTGGTGCGCACCGGGATTCGCCAATTTCCGTATCCACATCTAACTTACGGTTGCGGCATGGGCAAGTGCGGCAAGTGCCAGAGCCGCATCATCAGCGGCGGCGAACATCTCCCGCCTCCCAACTGGAAGGAGAACAAGGTGCTCGGCGACAAATTGCAGCAGGGTTACCGCCTGATTTGTCAGCTGTGGATCAGTCAGGACATTGAGTTGGCGCAGGACCCATGTTTACCATCCTGACGTCCAAGCCCGGTCTGTTCCGCACCGAGGCAGGTGAAGGCATGGAGCGGGTGGAGGCCTATGCCTACCAATTCTGCGGGCGCACGCGCGCGCATTTCGAGATCGTCAGTGTGCCGCTTGCGGCACGGGTCAAGGTGATCAGCGAGGGCGATGCCGGGGCCGGGGCACCAAGCATCAACTGGGTGCCGGCAAAACTGCTTGAACAGTACGATTCTCTCGACGCAGCGCGCGCCGCCTTGCGCAAACTCGCGCGCTTCGGCAGTCTTGATCTCGCGCTGCTCAAGCTCTGAGGCCAGCCAACGCGCGCGCGCCATGTTCACCGTCATCTTCGTCACCAACAGCAGTAAAGCCGTCACCTCACCGGACGAGACCAATCTGTTGCGCCTCTCGCTGCGCGGCAAGGGCGGCATCCCCTTCAAGTGCGGTGGCGGCATCTGCGGCACCTGCCGCTGCCGCATCGAGAGCGGCATCGAGCATACCGATGCGGTCAAGGACAAGGAGCGCAAGCATTTGAGCGAAGCCGATTTCGCCAGCGGCCACCGCATGGCTTGTCAAACTTTTGTACGCGGTGACATCAGCGTGTCGTGGGTGCCGCGTGCGACACCGGTCGGCACTGGCGCGCGCGGTGCAACAGACAACGCGGCGCCGTCATGTGCCGCAGCGGCGGATCTGCCGCCGCAGACGGGGAGCTGACGCTTGATGGCGTTCAGATCGCTGGCCACCGGTCCAGGCCAGCAAACCCGCTTATAGTCTGTCGCACCATTCCACCACTCCACCATTCCACCATTCCACCATTCCACCACTCAACTACCCACAGGATTGTGACCATGTCCGATTGGCAACCCGCGCAACGCTACCCCGACCCGTGCATCGTCAGCGTCGACCCCGCATTCGACAAATACCGCCTGCCGCTCGCCAAAATCGAGCGTATCGCGCACGGCTTTCGTTGGGCCGAAGGCCCGGTATGGCTGGGGGATGCGCGCGCGCTGGTGTTCAGTGACGTACCGGGTAATGTCATGTACAGATGGGATGAAGAAACCGGCGTCACCGCGGCGTACCGCAAGCCCTCGAACAACGGCAACGGCAACACGCGCGACCGCCAGGGCCGCATCGTCACCTGCGAGCATCTCACGCGGCGCGTCACACGCACCGAATATGACGGGCGCATCACCGTACTGGCGGACAGCTTTGAGGGCAAGCGCTTCAATTCGCCCAACGACATCGTGGTCAAGTCGGACGACTCCATCTGGTTCACCGATCCCATATTCGGGATTACCGGCTACTACGAAGGCGAAAAGGACACCCCCCAACTGGCACCCAACGTGTACCGGCGCGACCAGGACGGCACGCTCGCCATTGTCGCCGAAGGCGTGAACCAGCCCAACGGCCTCGCGTTCTCGCCCGACGAGTCGATTCTCTACGTGGTGGAGTCGCGCGCGGTGCCGCGCAAGATTCTCGCCTTTGATGTCGTCAATGGCCGCACCCTCGCCAATCGCCGCGACCTGATAGACGCCGGGCCGCAAGGCACGCCGGATGGTTTCCGCTGCGACATGGACGGCAATCTCTGGTGCGGCTGGGGGATGGGCGCGGCTGGCCTTGATGGCGTCCACATCTTCAACCCTGACGGCAAGCTGATCGGTCGCATTGACCTGCCCGAGCGTTGCGCCAACCTGTGTTTTGGCGGCGTGCACCGCAACCGGCTGTTCGTGGCGGCGAGTACCTCGGTGTATTCGCTCTATGTCAATACGCAAGGCGTGCCGTACGCCTGAGGGCGCAGGCAGCTTGCCCGCCGCATGCAGATACAGGGAAGCACCTCGCCCGCGGCGACTCGCGTTGTCCGCCCCGAGTTCATCGGCTCCACGCGTGAATACTTTCGCCTGTGGGTGGTGAACCTGTTGTTCACCCTGATCAGCTTCGGCGTATTTTCTGCGTGGGCAAAGGTGCGCAAGAAGAAGTATTTCTATGGCAACACGCGGCTCGATGGCGATGCGCTCGATTACTTCGGGCAACCGTTCGCGATTCTCAAGGGGCGCATCGTGGCCGCCGCGGTGCTCGCGGTGTACGCATTCGGCACCGAAGTTTTTCCTGCGTCGCAGCCGTTCTTCTGGGGCGCCGGGGTCTTGTTGCTGCCGTGGCTTGCGGCGCGCTCCTACACCTTCAACGCGCGCAACTCGGCCTGGCGCGGCGTGCGTTTTGATTTTCTGGCCAGCGGCAGCGAAGCAGCCAAGCAGTTTTTCGGCCGCCTGCTGGTCGTGGTCATCACCGGCGGCCTGGCGCTGCCATGGTTTTTGGCGCGCATCAAATCGTTTGTGCTGCGCCACCAGGCGTTTGGCTTGTCGCCCTTCGAGTGTGTGATTTCGGTACGCGCCTACTACGGCATCTATCTGCGCTCGGCGGGCCTGAGCATCCTGCTGTTCATCCCGATTGGTGCGCTGTCGGCGCTGTTTTTCTTCAAGCGCACGAGCCTCTCGTTTCTGCCGTCCTGGCTGATCTTGGCGGCACCCATCGTGGTGACCTATCTAGCGTATGCCGTGGTACACGCCTACCTGCAGGCGCGCACCGGCAACCTGGTCTGGAACAGCGCCAGCGCCGCCGGCGTGCGGTTCGAGAGCACGCTTGGGGCAACCGATCTGGCCAAGCTGTATCTGGGCAATCTGCTGGCCATCGCCTGCTCGGCCGGCTTGCTCATTCCATGGGCCGTAATCCGCACCTACCGGTACCGGCTGGATCACTTTGCGCTGATCACCGATGATGATCTGGTGCATGAGGCCAACCCGGCGCTGGCGCCAGTGGGCGCAGCAGGACAGGAACTCGGCGACGTGCTCAATCTGGATCTGGGCATATGACCATCCTTGCCTGCACTTACTTTGACGGCGCGCATTCGCGCCCGCATGCCGCCAGCGTCATCGTCTCGGGCGGCAGCCTGCAGGTGGTGGGCGCGAACGTGTCGGCCAAGGCCGACGTGCGCCGCGTACGCATCTCCACCCGTGTCGGCAACACGCCGCGCTGGCTGTATCTGCCCGACGGCGGCACCTGCGCCATCGCTGACAACGACGCTGTCGATCGCATCGCACGCAGTTCACGGCTCGAACGCATCCTCCACCGCTGGGAGTCACAACCGGTACTGGCGGCGCTGGCACTCGCGCTGGTAGCCGGCCTGGTGTGGGCGATCATCCAATACGGTGTGCCATGGGGCGCGCGTGAGGTCGCCGCGCGCATTCCCTTGCAAGCCGAGGCCAAGCTGGGAGTCGAGACACTGGCCGGGATGGACAAGCAGTTCATGCAGCCCTCCAAGCTGCCGGCAGCACGACAGCAGGCCTTGCGCGCCAAGTTTGACAAGATGGCCGGTGCCACGCCGGGCGCGCCGACCGTAGTGCTGCACTTTCGTGCCAGCCCGGTGGTCGGGCCCAATGCCTTCGCCCTGCCCGGCAACATCATGGTGATGACGGACGAACTGGTGCGCCTCGCCAAGAGTGATCTTGAGATACTCGGTGTGCTCGCGCACGAACTTGGCCACGTACACCACCGCCACGTCATGCGCGGCTTGCTGGAGAGTTCCGCCGTGGCGCTGCTGATCGCTGCGATTACCGGCGATGTGGCATCCACCGCCTCGCTCGCGGCATCGGCACCTGTGCTGCTTTTGCAAAACAAGTTTTCGCGCGAGAACGAAACCGAAGCCGATGTCTACGCCATCAGCATGATGCAAAAAGCGGCGATTGATCCAAAGTACTTTGCGACCCTGCTGGAAAAGCTGGGAGGACAATCGGAGGGCGGTTTCATCCCGTCGTTTTTGACATCTCACCCTGCCACCGCCGAGCGCGTCGCGCTCGCGCGGGCGGCGTCGCAAGCCTTGCCGGAAGACGTCGCGAAAAAAGCCGCAGCTTCTGCTGCGGCGGACACTGCGGGCAGCGCGGCAGCCGAAGCGCAAGCTGCCACTGCCGAGCAGACCGCCGCCCAGACTGCCGCGGCGCAAGCCGCACGCGCCGCCCTCGCGACGGCCGGGCGCTCCGGCAATGCTGCGCCCACCGCACCGGCGGAAGTGCAGCGCATCATTGAGCTGGTAAAGCGCGCCGACCTCGCCGGGCTTGAATCGACGATTGCCGCCCTGCAGGAATCCTTTGAGAGGGACACTGCAGCGAGCGTCACACTGGAGACGGCAGTGGCCGCATTTGCGCGCCTGCCAGTGGTGGCTGAGGCCACGCTCGACCAGTGGGTGGCCCGCTACCCGCGGTCACATGCAGCCCACATCGCACGCGCGCGCTTTTTCATGGAACAGGCGGTGCGTGCCCGTGGTGACCGTTTCGCAGCGGACACGCCCAAAGAAGCTTTCGACAAGATGTATCTGCTCCAGGCCAAGGCACTCGATGATCTGGAGCGCTCGTTTGCGCTGACCGCATTTCCCTACCTCTCGCACCGCTACGCGATGTCGATCGCGCGCCAGCAGAGCCGGCGCGATGCCGTGCGCGCCCATTTCGCCGCCGCCATTCAACTCGCGCCACTGAGTGTGGAAACCCGCCTCGCCTATCTCGATGCGCTGGAGCCCCGCTGGGGCGGCAGCATCAACGCCATGCAGCGTTTCATCGACGACTCGCGCACCGCAGTCGCGGATGACAAGGCGTTTGCACGATTGCAGGCGCGCCTGCCGTCCTATCGCGCGTTTGAAGCACGGCAAGCGAACCGGCCGGAGTTGGCCCTGCGCGAAATCGACGCTGCCATTGCCCTGCATGAATCCGCCGGCCTGCATTGCGAGCGCGCCAACATACTCGGCAGCCTCAAGCGGAACGCCGAAGCATTCACCGGCCTGCAGCGTGGGCTGGCGCTCAATGCCTATGACAGCGGATGCCTCGACGCCGCCACCTATGCCGTGACCACTGCACCGGCAGCCACCTCTGCCGAGGAAGACAACGAGCGGCTGCGCATTCTCACGCTGGTGATCGAACAGGGAAAAGCTTCTGCTGAGACCTATGGCCAGCGCGGCTGGCGCTATCAACAACGCGGTCGTGAAGATCTCGCCTATCCGGACTACCTCGCCGCCGCGCAGCTCGACAATGCCTGGGCGCAGTTAATGGCGGGCAAGATGCTGTGGGCAGGGAAAGGCGTCAAGCAGGATCGCGAGCAAGCATTGCATTGGCTCAAGCTTGCCGATGCCAAGGGGCACCCGGATGCGAAGCTGAGCTACAAGCAGGCGCTGGAGCAGATGCGCGGCGGCAAGTAAGCGCCGCGCGCTGCGCTGTTGGGCAGCCAGGCAGCGCGTGCGCCCCGAGCGGGCTGGCCCGGTGCACCATCTGGCCGGGCGCGCCCGGCCAGCGGGTGCGGCGCTGGATGCCAGATTGCGCCAGCACGCACCCGACGCTTCAATCGCCCTTGATGCCGGCCTTCTTGATCACCTCGCCCCAGCGCGGCGTATCGCGCGCGATGATGGCTGCAAACTCTTCCGGTGTGGTGCCGGTGACCAGCAAGCCGTACTTGAGAATCTGCTCGCGCCCCTCGGGACTCTGGATGATCTTGTTGATCTCGGCGCTCATGCGCGCGACGATCGCCGGTGGCGTACCGGCCGGCGCCTGAATTCCGTTCCAGCCGGCAATGTCGAGCGGGAAGCCCTGTTCGGCAAAGGTGCGCAGATTCGGCAGCGCCGGCCAGCGTTGCGGACCGGTCACGGCGAGCGCCACCAGGCGGCCCGACGACAGGCCCGCTGCCACCGAAGCGAGGTCATGAATGCCCATCTGTGCGTGGCCGGCCATGATGTCCTGCACCGCCGGGCCCGCGCCCTTGTAAGCCACGTGCACCATGTCCAGGCCGGCGGCACCCTTGAGCATCTCGCCGTACACGTGCGAGCTGGAGCCGTTGCCGAACGACGCGAAGCTCACCTTGCCCGGGTTCTTTTTTGTGTACTCGATGAACTCGGGCAACGTCTTGATGTTGAGCGAGGACGGCACCACCATCGCCAATACCGAGAGCCCGAGTTGCGTCACGGTCGCAAAGTCACGCAGGCCGTCATACGGCAGGTTGGCCTGGATATGCGGATTGATCGAGATATTCGACACGTTCGTGTAGACAAACGTGTAGCCATCCGCTGGCGCCGTCTTCGCGGCCTGCAGGCCGACGCTGCCCTGTGCGCCGGCGCGGTTCTCGGCAATCACCGGCTGGCCCAGCACCGGGGTGAGCTTTTCCGCCAGCCAGCGTGAAACGATATCGGTTTGCCCGCCCGGCGGGTAGGGAATGATCAGGCGTACCGGTTTGACGGGCCAGCCCTGTGCGCCCGCACCGAGCGGGATGAGCAGCAGCACAAGGGCTGCGAGTCGGGTCCAGGCGTGCATGGCAAATTCTCCTTGTTTGATCGCAGCTGCAGCACGGGTGCGCTCTGAAGAACGGCTATGAGAGCCATTCTTCAGAGCATGCCCGCTTACTTCATCTTTGAATACGCGGTCGGCGCCAGCATCGAATTCTCGACGCGCGCGACAATCTGGCCGTCTTTTTCGGTCTCGGCACGCTTGGTGATCCACTCGGGGTCGGTCGCAAACTTGTTCCACTTCTCTTCGCGTTCGGCCAGGCTTTTCCACTCCAGGATGTAGGTCAGCTTGTTGTTGCAGTTGTCGCCGATGTAATCGGTGAAGAAGCCAACCTGGCGAATCCCATGCTTTTTCCACAACTTCAAAGTGATGTTGGCAAAGCGGGCATTGAGTGCGGGCAGACGGCCGGGCCCGCAATGGTAAATGCGCATTTCGTAAATCATGCTGACGTTTCCTTTGGTGGTGTGAGGGAGAAGGCGAGCCGCCTGATTCGAGCCGGGCTCGTGCAAACAGATTCTGCGAAGCGGCTGTAAACCAGTTTAGCCCAAGGCATCAGCGTTGTTATCCGCACCTTCATTGCTGCCGGTGCAGACTCTGCTTGACCCTTTGGATCCCCTCATTCACACTGCATCGATCATGCGCATTTCCGTCCTCGGCGCCGGCATCGCCGGCCTCACCACTGCCTGGTATCTCGCGCAGGACGGCCATGAGGTCGAAGTGATCGAACGCAACCACGGCGTCGCGCTCGAAACCAGTTTTGCCAATGGCGCGCAATTGTCGTACTCCTACGTTGCGCCACTGGCCGGCCCCGGCGTATTGCCCAAGGTGCCGCCGTGGCTGCTGCGGCGCGATTCGCCGCTGCGCTACTACCCCGCCATTGATCCGCACCAGTGGCGCTGGCTGTTCGAATTTGTGCGCGCCTGCAACCGCGCCACCAGTGACCTGACCACGCGGCGCCTGCTCACCTTGTCGTTTTACAGCCGCGCGCTGATGCACCGCTTCGTGGCCGACCAGCAGGAAGAGCAGAACGGCGAGGCAGGAGGCCGTAGCACGGGCAAGCAAGCGATTGACTTCGGCTACGCCAAGAACGGCAAGCTCGTGGTGTTCTCCGACCAGGCCGGCTTTGACGGTGCCCGCCGCCTGCTGGACTATCAACGCTCGCTCGGCTGCGAACAGGATGCGCTCGATCGTGCGCAGTGCATTGCCCTCGAATCGGCGCTGGGGGACCCAGCCTCTTCCTTGCACAAACGCCTGGTCGGAGGCATCCATACGCCCAGCGAAGAGGTGGGCGACTGCTATCGCTTTTGCCTTGGCCTCGAAGCACAGCTGCGCGAACTGGGCGTACGGTTTCGCTTCGGCACGTCGATCACGGGGCTGCATGCCACCGGCGGCCGCATCACGCGCATCGGCACCGACGCCGGCGACATCGACAGCGACGCCTGCGTGCTCACGCTCGGCGCGCAGAGCCCGTTCCTGGTCCGCCCGCTCGGCTTGCGCTTGCCGATCTACCCTCTGAAGGGCTACAGCCTGACGCTGGCGGCGGCCGCGCAAGCGCCGCGCATCAGCATTACCGATTTCAAACGCAAGGTGGTGTACGCACCACTGGAGAACCAGGGCGTGCAGCAGTTGCGCGTCGCCGGCATGGCCGATATTGCCGGATACTCACACAGCATCGATCCAATGCGCCTGAACCAGCTGGTCAAGGAATCGCAGCAGGCGTTCCCGGCGGCCACTGACTACGCGCAAAGCACCGCATTGATGCAGCCCTGGGCCGGATTGCGCCCGGCCACGCCCAAGGGCACACCGATCCTGGGAACCACGCCGTATGCCAACCTGTTTCTCAATTGCGGCCATGGCGCGCTCGGCTGGACCCTCGCGCTCGGCAGCGCGCGCATCGTCGCCGATTTGATCAAGGGCGCCAAGCCCGCCATTGCGCTCGACGGCTTTGCCGTCAATGCTTGATTGTCCACTCTTGAAAACGCCATGAAACCGTTGGTGGAAGCGGGTTTACAGAGATTGTCCTCGAGACCATTGCCTGGTTCGCGGCGCCTCTCCCTGCAACGAAATATAATGATCCATACCCTTCACTGAGCTACTGACCATGTCGTTTCGCGGCCTCAATGTGCTTGGCGCACCCCTCAGGGATTGCAGCCACGATCCCCTCACCGGCTTCACCCGCAGCGGCTGCTGCGAAACCGGTCCGCAAGATGCCGGCTCGCACACGGTATGCGTCATCATGACCACCGAATTTCTCGCCTTCAGCAAATCACGCGGCAACGATTTGTCGACCCCGGCGCCGCAGTGGGGCTTTGCCGGCCTGGAGGCGGGTGATCGCTGGTGCCTGTGCGCCAGCCGCTGGCGCGAGGCCTACGCCGAAGGCTGCGCGCCGACGGTGGCGCTCGATGCCACTCACGAAAAGGCGCTCGACATCATTCCACTCGCGGCGCTGCAAGAGTACGCCCAGACCGTCGAATCCTGATCGGCCGCGACGGGCCCGCTGCAGCGCCGGTCGCTGCAGCCACTCTGCCCTTGCGCCATTCCGGTCCGCGGCTTCTGCCTGCAGCTTCTACCTGCGGCTTTTACCCGCAGTATTTACCCGCGGTTCTTACCAGCTGTTGCGCAACTCGCGCAGCTTCAGAAACACGGTCCGCGCATCCGCACCCTCTGGCAGGTCGGGAAATGACTCACGCAGCTTGGCGATCACGCTTGTGCTGCCGAGACGAAAGAAGGTATTGAAAGTGCGCTCTTCGGACATCGTTGTCACATGCGCCGCGTTGAGGTTCTGGCCGGCGATGCGGCCCAATGCAGCTTGCGCGGCCGCGTTGTCGGGCTCGCGGTTCAGGGTAAAGCGCAGGTTGTTCTCAATGTAGTCATGGCCGGGGTAGATCAAGGTGTTCTCCGGCAACTTGTCGAGCTGGTCGGCGAAAGTCTTGTACATCAGGCCGGGGTCACCGCCATTGTGGCAATTGCCGGCGCCGGCATTGAACAGCGTGTCGCCTGAAAACAGCGCCGGCTGGTCGCCGTGCGCGCGCAGGCAGATGTGGCACATGGTGTGGCCGGGTGTATCCATGGCTTCGAGCTCGACCGTCTTGCCGACCTTGATGATGTCGCCGGCGCCGAGCCCGCGCGCGACATTGGCAATCTTGTCCCTGGCGTTTTTATGCGCGAGGATCTTCGCCCCGGTAGCCTTGACCACCGCCTCGTTGCCGCCGGTGTGGTCGTGGTGTTCGTGGGTGTTCAATACCTGTGTGATGTCCCAGCCTTCATCCTTGGCGGCCTTGAGGCATTTGTCGCTGTCGAGCGGATCGATCGCCAGCGCCTCGCCGGTTTCCTTGCAGGCGATCAGGTAGTTGAAATTGCGGTAGTTGTTGCCGGTCCAGATTTGCTTGACGATCACGATGACCTCGATGCTCAAGAGAAGGGACGCTACGGCCCGCGATGATACCGCCAGCATCCACCTTGCGGCTGGTCAGGATGGAATGACGATGGCCGAATCATCGCGGTTGCCCCACTCGCCCCACGATGACACGTAGTTGCGCACGTTGGCATATCCAAGCGACTTGAGGGCAATGAAGGTGCTGGCCGAGCGGTAACCGCCGTGGCACACCGGGATGATGGTCTTGTCAGGCGTCACACCCTTTGATTCATACAGACGGCGAATCTCGTCGGGACGCTTCATCGCCCCGTGCTCGTCAATGTGCTCGCGCCAAAACACATGCACTGCGCCGGGGATGCTGCCGACGCGGCGCGCACGCCTCTCGGTGCCGCGGTATTCCGACTCGCGCCGCACGTCGAGGATCACCGACTTGGCATCGCCGATCGCCGCCTGTACGTCAAAGCGCGTCGCCAGGAGCGGCATCTGCAACTCGACCTTGAATGGCGGCGGCGTCGGCGGCGCTTTGGCCGGGTCCGGATGCGGCGGCGCCTCGGAAATGCGTTCAAGCGGGTGGCCCGCAGCCTGCCAGGCATGCGTGCCGCCGTCGAGCAGGCGCACATCCGGATGGCCCAGCACCGCCAGCAGCCACACCGCGCGCGCGGCTCGCTCGCCGGACTCGTGGTCGTAAATCACCACCGGCTTGTCACGCGTCACCCCGCGCGCACCAAACACCACCGGGAATATCTTCAGAAAAGCACTCAAAGGCTCGGGCGACGAATCGCTCAGGCTCACGCCATAAATATCGACATGGCGCGCACCGGGAATGCGCCCCAGCGCGTAATCCTCGGCGGGGCGCAGATCGAGCACGGTCACATTGGCCAACTGCGCGTGCAGCGCCTGCGGCGTGATCAACCAGCGGGGGTCAGGAAACGGGGATGCAGTCATACGGGTCAATCCTCAAGCGTTGGTTTGGACAATCTCGATGCTCACGCCATCGGGCGCCGCAACGTAACACAGCAGCAACCCCGGCCTGAACTCCCACGGCTCCACCGCCATGCGCACGCCCTTCTTCTTCAGCTCATCGCAAAAGGCGCGTAGATCACCGCGATAAGTAAACCCGAAATGATCAATCCCCCACTCTTCGTGACTCGAATAGGCCTCGAAGTGCTGCATGGGCCGGGTTGCGATGGGCTGCTCGCCCGTCCGCTGGCCGCGGATCAGCAGCATCAGGTTGTTCACCTTCACGTCGATCTGCGGCGCGCCGCGCAGATCGGGCTGCACTGCAGTGATCTCGCCACCAAAGATGTCGCAATACCATTTCGCCGCGGCGTGGGCGTCGCGGCTGATGAGGTGGATGTGGTCGATGGCGAGAAGGTTGTTCATACTGTGTTCACTCGTAGTGTGTCCACATCCGCAGGACGCGTACTGTTTTCTCCTTGGCGCTTTTCGCGAGCGGCTCGGCCATGCCGGCCTTGATGGACTCGCGCATGCCCGGCACGGCCAGCAGATACAAGGTTTCCTGAATGGCGCTCCAGTCATCTGCGGAAACCAGCACCGCGCTGTGGCGCTTGCCCGAGATGGTGATCGGCTTGTGGGATTCCGCTGCTTGATCAATCAGCCGATACAGATTGGCGCGCGCTTCGCTGGCAGTGAGCGTGTTCATTTCGGGTCTCGTCAAATGAACCCAAATGGTCCGTTAAAGCCTACGTGTTGTCAAATCACATCATCGACGCGCCCACTCCTCATCCGCTTCCATCGAGGAGCCTGTTTTGAATCACAGCGCCTTCGTGCTCGCGGCCAGCCTGCCGGCCGCAGATTGCCTCCCGCTAGAGGTTGGGAGCAAGGTACCCGCCTTGCCAAGACCGAACGCAGGCATGTTTACATAGACGCTCTCATAGCTTCCCGGTGAAACCATGTAGGTCTCGTGCCAAATGCCGACCGAGCCGTCGGTGCCGACCGACTTGTTGAAGGCCTGCCAGGCGGGCAGGTGCGCCGACTCTTTGCTCTTCGCATACGCCAGCAACTGTTCCATCGAGCGCCCGTACTGCACCAGAATGATGGTGCGGGAGAACCACGCTTCGGCATGAATGAACCCAAGCTCGGGCTGGCGGGAGAGCTCCTTGATCATTCTCGGCATGGCACGCGCGACCGGCAACCATTTATGCAACTTCCATGGCTTGTTGATGCGCATGCCGATCAGGAAGACGACAAATTCGCCGTCGAGGTTTGCGGTGAGACATTCGGTTCGGATCATGTGCTTTTTGCACTCAACGAGGAAATGTGCGGCGCGCGCAGCGCGTCCGAACGATTGAAAGGTTAGGCTTCACGATTGCGTCGCGGCTTTTCGGAAACTAAGAAGTTCCGTGAGAAAGAATGCCCATGGTACGCAAAACATTGCGGGAATTAGGAGCATGCCCGCTGGGACACCTGATCCCGCTCGAAGCACAATGCTGAGAACGAGAACAACAATCGCCAGTGCGAAAGAAAATGCGCCGATGTACCCAAGCACCTGCGGGAAGCCACGAAAGGAGAAAGGTACCCATTCCTTTTTGGAAATAAAAAGCCAAATGCGCCGCAATAGCAAAAACAGCATGACGTAGCCAAGAGCCATCAGAACCAGCTTTGGGATGAGCGGAACAAACATTTGCGGAACTAATGAGCCAAACGAAAAAAGCAGGACAGAAAAAGATGGCACTGGCAGAGTGACGCTGATTAGCGAGAGCAACCAAGCCACCCAACCGAATGAGATTGGAATGGCAACCAATGTGAAGCAGAGCCAGTACGCGATTCGTCTCATTTTTTGGACCTAACTAGAAGTGAGGAACCTAACGATTTCAGAAAAACCGTCGCACGCGATGCCCATTCTGGAGCCAATTTCGTCAGGCCCCTGATTTGCAAAACGCTTCATGTTTTCGCACTGGATTCGGTGGTCTGCTGAAGAACGCAAACGCGTCCCTGCCTTCGCACAAAGTCTAGCCCACTCCCCTGGATCGCGCATCATCAATCGTGATGACGAGGCGCACGTTGGTTTATTCTTTGCATCGCCTTGAAACCGTTGGTACACAACGGCCTTGGCGGATTGTGTCCTGTGACCGTTGGTGGGAGCGCTTTCCGGCCAGATCCCCTATGCAGATTCCTTGCGCCACATCACCAGCGCAATGCCGCCCAGAATCGCCGCTGACGAGAGAATCAGGCGCAGCGTGATCGATTCACCGAGGAAGATCACGCCGCCCACCGAGGCAATCGCCGGCACGCTCAGTTGTACCGTTGCCGCGCTGGTGGCTTTGAGGCCGCGCATCGCTGTGTACCAGATGGAGTAGCCGATGCCGGATGCCAGCGCGCCCGACGCGAGTGCGTAGAGAACGCCTGCGGTGTCAACTGACGCCCACGGCCAGGCAGCCGCGCTGAGGCAGAGTGTCATGGGTATCGCGCGCAGGAAGTTGCCGGCTGTGGCGCAGGTCGGGTCGCCGGCGCCTTTGCCGCGCAGCGAGTAGATGCCCCAGGCGACACCGGCGCCGAGCATGAGAGCGGAGCCGAGGAGGGGCGGGGCCAAGGTGCCGGGCGAGAGCAGGTAGACAAGGCCGGCGAGGGCGCAGGTGAGGCCTAGCCACTGTTGCGGCGAGAAGCGCTCACCACTCCACAGGCCGTAGCCGATCATGCTGGTTTGGACTGCGCCGAACAGGAGCAAGGCCCCGATGCCGGCGTCGAGGCTGACGTACGCGTACGAGAAGGCTACCGCGTAGGCGAACAGTGCCAGGGCGGAGCGCCAGCTGCCGAGCGGCTGATTGTGTTCGCTGCGCAAGCGGACGATGGCGTAGAGCGTGAGTGCGCCGGCGATCAGGCGGATCGACGTGAAGGTGGCGGCGTCGATGCTGGTGTGTTTGAGGGCGAGGCGGCATAGCAGCGAGTTGGAGGCGAACGCCACCAGAGTGAGCAGCGTGAGCGCGAAGACGCGCGGGGGCGACATGGATCAAGGCATCGGATTGAGGTGCCTTGCATCGTAGTCGATGCAACCGCTACCCTCAGGCGTGTTGCCCGCCTTGTACCGCTTGCGCTTCTTCGAGTAGCCAGGTTCGAAACGCCGTGACTGTGGGCGACGCCTGCGCGGCTTCGGCGCTGACGGCGTAGTAGGCAAACTCCACCGGCACCTGCAACTCGAACGGCGCCACCAGCCGGCCGCGTGCGATGTCGAGCGAGGCCAGAGCCGGGTAGCTGAGCACCACGCCGACGCCGTCGATGGCGGCTTCAAGGCCAAGCACGGCGTGGTTGAAGTGCGCGCCACGCGTGGTGTCGATGTCATGCACTTCGGCAGCAAGCAGCCAGGCGTTCCAATCAATGCCGCCCTGCTCGAACGAGATGGTGTCGTCGTGCAGCAGCGTGTGGTGGCGCAGGTCGTCTGGCGTGCGCAGCGGATGCGCCCCTTCGAGCAGGCGCGGGCTGCACAGGGGCGTGGCGGCGACGTGGAACAACTTGTCGACCTGCCAGCCCGGATACTGGCCCGAACCGAAGCGCACGGCGATGTCGAAGTCCGCGCTCTCGACCATGACGCGATGAAACGCGGTGTCGGCTTCGGACTGGCGCGGGTCGATGTATTGCGCGTCGGCGGCGATGCGCACGTCGGTATCGGGGTAAGCGTCGAAAAAGCGGTTGATGCGCGGCGAGAGCCATTTACCGGCGAACGAAGGCGCTGCACCGACGCGCACGCGGTCCACGGGTTTGCGTACGTGCATCAGATCCACCGCGCCGGCCAGCGCGGCAAACCCTTCGCCGAGCTTGGCGATCGATGCCTCCGCTTCCGGCGTGAGGACCAGGCCGCGGTTGGAGCGCAGGAACAACGGCAGGCCGAGATACTCCTCCAGGCCCTTGACCTGCTGGCTGATCGCCGCCGGTGTGACGTGCAGCTCTTGCGCCGCCTTGCGAATGCTGCGGTGGCGTGCTGCGGCCTCGAAGGCGCGCAAGGAATTGAGCGGCGGAAGGGGGCGGTGGGCGGGCATACGGGTCAGGTCTATGCCGGAAGGGTAGCGGAAACGGTAGCGAAATCCGGCACTTGCCGGCCATTAGCTTTTCTAGGGGCCGGGATCACATTAAGTGACTTGTTGCAATGCGGCAATTATGTCCCAATATGGTCAATGGGAGTTAATAAAACTCTTATATATCAATATTTTAGTAGTAATACACTAGAAGTGCTATGCGGCATTTTTATTCAGAAAGGACACATCATGCACGCTATCCAACACGCCTCTCCGACCCTGCCCGCGGGCTTGCTTGCGCCCGGATCATGGCTTGCCGCCTCCGGTCTCAATGAAGGCGAACTGGCCCTCGCCGGCATCCACCGGCGCAGCGCCGAGCGCATCGTCGAGATTCTGTTTAGTCTGAAGGGCCTTCCGGCGCGCTTTCGCGATGGCGTAATGTCGTGGCTGCGCCAACCGATGGACTGGGAGTACGAAACGTATCTGGCAGGCTCGGCCGATTGCTTCGACCTCGAGCGCCGCATGCGGGCGTGGGATCACCGCCCGAAGTTGCGGTATTGATGTAAGGCCGGGCGGCATCACACAATGCACGCCTTGGCAGCGTTGCACCCAGACGATTTGTTGGGCGTGCTCTTCCGAGGCGCTTTGGGCTACTTCTTCGGCGCTTCTGCCTTCATGTCGCCCTTTTCGAGGTCATCCACGGCGGCGCCCTTCTTGTCTTCGCCCTCGGTCGTGCCCTCTTTCTTCTCGTCGTCGCGCTGGTCGCCGGCCTCGAGCGAATCGACCTTCTCGGCCTCGGTCTTGGGCACTGCAGCCTTGCGGTCGGCGTCGTTCTCGATCATGCGTTCGGCCCGTGCCCTCTCGGAGAGGGTCTGCGGCAGCCACATCGCAATCGCCGGGAACATCAGCACCAGCGCTACGGCCAGGCACTGGATCACCATGAAGTCGGCCATGCCGCGGTAGATGGTCGAGAGACTCCATTCCTTGACCACTTGCTTGAGATAGTAGGCCGACATCGCTACTGGCGGTGAGAGATAGGCGGTTTGCAGGGTGATGGCGACCAGAATGCCGAACCACACCATGTCGTATTTGAGCGCCACCACCACCGGTTGGAAGATCGGCAAAAACACCAGGATGATGGCCGGCCATTCGAACGGCCAGCCGAGCAGGAACACCAGCGCGATGATGATGATCAGCATCACCACCGGCGCCACCGGCAGTGACACCAGCAATTCGGTGACCCATTGCGCCGAGCCCAGGCGCGAGAACACTGCGCCGAAAATGTTGGAAGCCACCGCGAGGAACAACACCATGCTTGAGGTGGTCATGGCGCTGATGCAGGCGCTCTTGAGTCCCTTGATGGTGAACTTGCCATAGGCGATCGCGAGCGCCGTGGCGCCGAGGCAACCGATGGCCGCCGCTTCAGAGGGGGTCGCCAAGCCACCGAGGATCGAACCGAGGGTGCAGAAAATCAGCATGCCGAGCGGCACCATGCCGAGGAACGCCTCCATGAGTACAAGGCCCCAGTCGTTCACACGCTCGTCCATCGGCACCGGCGGGCCGAGCTTCGGGTTGATGAAGCTGCGCACCATGGTGTAAACAATGTACAAGCCTGCCAGCAGGAAGCCGGGGCCGAATGCTGCCGCGTACAAGTCGGCCACCGAGACGCCCAGCACCGGCCCCATCACGATCAGCATGACCGATGGGGGAATCAAAATGCCGAGTGTGCCGCCGGCGGTAATGGCGCCGGCCGACATGCGCGCGTCGTATCCGCTCTTGATCATGATCGGCGCCGCCATGATGCCCAGCACCGTCACCGCCGCACCGACGATGCCGGTGGCCATGGCAAACACGGTGGCCGTCAGGATCACCACCAGGTACAGGGCGCCGCGCACCGGGGCCAGCACGTCGCGGAATGCCTTGAACAATCGCTCCATCAAGCCGGCCTGCTCCGTGATGTAGCCCATGAAAATGAACAAGGGCACGGCCGCCAGGGTTTCTTCCTTCATCAGGCCAATGGTCTGGAAGTAGGACAGATCGAATACTGTTTTGCCCAAGCCCACGTAGCCAAACACCATCGCGACGAAAATCAGGGTGAAGGATATCGGGAAGCCGATGAAGATCACGCCGATCATCACGACCAGCATCAGCATGCCCCATGCTTCGTTGAAACTCATACCTCTGCCCCCGCCTTGGTCTCATAGGGCTGGTTGTTGCGCCAGGCGTAAATGCTCTTGATGGTCTCCGAGATGCCCTGCATCATCAACAGCAGGGCCGTGATCGGCACCACAAACTTGAACGGCCAGAGCAGCGGGCGCCAGGCGGTCTGCTCCGAGGTTTCATTGACGCTGAAGGAGTGGGAGGCCTCTCCCCAGCCCACAAAAAACAGCATGAACATGCCGGGGAAAAAGAACAACAGATAGGCCAGCGTATCGATCATGCCCTTCTTTTTTTCGGAAAAGTTCTGCCACAGCATGTCGGTGCGAATATGCGCGCCGCGCTTCAAGGTGTAGTGGGCGCCGAGCATGAACAGCGTGCCGTAGCACATGTAGGTGACGTCATATACCCACTTGGTCGGGGCATTGAACAAATAGCGGGCAAAGACTTCGTAACCCACCGAGAGCGCCATCGGCACCAGGATCCAGGCAACGAGGTTGCCGGACCACTCGGTAATCGCATCGATGACTTCGATCACCTTGGAAAGCGCGGGAGAAAGGGGTTTGACTTCAGCCATGGTCGGTCCGGAGTTGTGGAATCAGGTCAATCTTGTGAAACGTGGACATCGGTTCGGTCAAGTGCAAAAAAACGGGGTGCCCGAAAAATCAAACGGGGCCCGCATGAAACGGGGCCCCGTTCGTACTATTTGACCGAACTACGGATTACTTCTTGGCCGGCGCGGCAGCCGCAGCCTTCTTGGTCGGCACGCCCTGCTCGGAGCCCCAGTAGTGGTTCGCGGCAAACGAGTAGGGCGGGAACATGTAGCGTTTGGCCGGCACCACTTTCGAGGCATAGGCACGCTGCGATTCGACGATTTTCTTGAACACTTCGTTCTTGGCCGATTCTTCCTTGACGACTTCGTCCCAGGCCTTGAGCGTAGCGGTCAGGATGTCGGCCGGGGTGCGGCGAATCTGCACACCGTGCTTGGTGACCAGTTCGTCGATGGCATCGGCATTCTGCTTCTGCCACTTGGCGCCCCACGAAAGAATCGTGTCCTTGGTGGCCGACTTGATCCACTCCTGCTGCTGCGGGGTCAGGCTCTTCCAGACGTCGGAGTTGATGATCAGCTCGCCCATCGAGTTGTTCTCGTGCATGCCGGGCGTGTAGTGATACTTGAACACCTGGTGCAAGCCGAGGCGCAGGTCTTCAATGCCGCCCACCCACTCGGCGCAGTCGATCACACCGCGCTGCGCAGCCGGCAGGATCTCGCCGCCCGGCATGTTGACCACGGCCATGCCAAGCTTGGCATACACCTCGGAATTGAGACCGGTCTGGCGGCACTTGAGGCCCTTGAAATCGGCCACCGATTTGATCTCCTTCTTGAACCAGCCAAGCGCCTGCGGGCTCGACGGCAGGATCGGAAAGGCGATGACGTTGAGCTTGAGGGTGTTGAGGTAGAAGTCGTGCCACATCTCCAGGCCACCGCCCTCGTAGAGCCAGCCCAGGTAGTCCAGATGGTCCATGCCAAACGGGCCGCCGGGAGGGCCGGCAAACAGTGCTGCGGCCTTGTTCTTGCCGACCCAGTAGTAGGCCACGCCGTGGCCGCCGTCGATCACCTTCTTGCTGGTGGCATCGAGGATTTCGAAGGCCGGTACCACCTGCCCTGCCGCCAGCGCATCGACCTTGAGGGTGCCGCCAGAGAGCTTGTCGACGCGCTCGGCGAAATACTTGAAGTTATCCTGCAGCGTCAAACTGGCGGGCCAGGTGGACTGCATCTTTAGAGTGCGGCTTGCGGCGGCCGGGGCTTGTGCCCAGGCGGCGCCGGCAAGACCAAGTGCCGCCGCAACGGCAGTCGCTACGAGGGTGCTTAGTTTCAGTCTTTGCATGTCAAGTCTCCTTCGAAAATGAGGTGGTACGGGTTTACAACGACACAGCAAATACACAAAGCAATTGCTTTGCCAATCGGGGTTTGGGGATACAGGGTTCGCGATTCGGATCAGGCTTGGCGATGAAACGCCACGGGGCTTCCAGGCGGGGCAGGCAGGACTTCCAATCAGTGCGCCAGGATCTTCGACAAGAAGTTCTTGGCGCGCTCCGAACGCGCCTCGGGATTGCCGAAAAACTCCTCCTTGAGGCAGTCTTCGACGATCTTGCCCTGATCCATGAAGATGACGCGGTTCGAGACCTTGCGTGCGAAGCCCATTTCGTGGGTGACGCACATCATGGTCATGCCTTCCTGCGCGAGCTGCACCATCACGTCGAGCACTTCGCCGACCATTTCGGGGTCGAGCGCCGAGGTGGGTTCGTCGAACAGCATGCAGATCGGGTCCATCGCCAGGCCGCGCGCGATCGCCACGCGCTGCTGCTGGCCGCCCGAGAGCTGGCCGGGGAACTTGTCTTTCTGCTCGATCAGACCGACGCGGTCGAGGTATTTGAGGCCTTTTTCGCGCG
>JANLTL010000681.1:0-1719 GCA_031362905.1 Burkholderiales bacterium
CGCGGGTTTTGTTGCGGCGGACACCCAACTGCCCGCCGCACGGCCAGTTGATTCGGCAGCCAAATTGGATCACGGCCGCCCGTTGTGAATTGGATCACATCAGCTCACCGTAAATATTCCCACATTTGATCGGCAATCCTCACCTGAGTCGCGCGCACGTTGTGCGTACATTGCTGACCATGAGCTGGTGCTCGTGTGCGCCAGTTATTTCTTAAGGAGCGAATCATGAAGCTGACGAAAACGGAAATCGTGGAGTACATCACTGCATTCGTTGGAGTAGTTGGCCTGCTTGCGTACATTCATGCCACCGCGGAAGCCTACCAATCGGTTGGCCCTGCGCAGGCCTCTCCGATAATGATGATAGAAGCTGGCGGGGCGATTCGGGTCGACGTGGGACATTCTGCCTCACGTTTCCGCGAAGTGGTCCTTGCCGACGCGCGGGTCTGAAATGCGTCTTGAATGCTGCTGTGGCGCCTCGCAGGATGGGCAAGATGCAAAAGCCGCGCATAACCGGTGCCTTCAGACTGGCATCCCGGCCGAGTTCTCCACGCTCAAAATTCCTGAATCCCGGACTTCTCCGGCGCCAGAATGCGTTGGAGAAGCCCGGAACTGCAAATTACCCGGCCTGGACCACACCAGCCGGATTCCCCGATGAGCCTCCTTTCAATAATCCGGGTTCGTCAATTGCCGCGATGGCTTACATTGAATTCTTACTAATAAACTCGAAGTTCCGCATCCTCATGGAAACGCGTTGCCGGTCTTTACCAAGTGCGCGGAGTCCCGCGGGACACAAAATCTAGAATGATTACAAATGGCTTACCGATGACTAGTGTTTACTTCCCAGCCGAAATGCATGGGCCTATACTCACATCGTCATTGCGGCTCCGCCATAAAAACCAAGTCTGAAGAAGGCGGGCCAGATAAGCGTAACGCAAGCGCCGAAAAGGGAGGGCGTATGCAGGGCGGTGTATTCGGGCGAATACACATCGCGGGTATTTGTCTACTCGCTGTGTCGGCGGCGATCGGGGCTGATCCGGTTACGCTGCGCTTTGACATTTCCGCCTATCGCGTCGAAGGCAACACGCTTCTCAAGCCAAAGAAGATCGAGTCCGTGCTGGCCCCGTACCAGGGCAAGCAGCGTGATTTTGCCGATGTGCAGCGCGCGCTCGAAGCCCTCGAAGGCGCGTACCGGCAAGCTGGTTTCGGCGCCGTGCAGGTGTTCCTTCCGGAGCAGGCGCTCGAACGCGGCATTGTGATTTTGCGCGTAGTCGAAGCGCGCATCGGCAAGGTCGAGGTCAGCGGCAACACCTACTTCAATACCGAGAACATCCGCCGCAGCCTGCCGGCGTTGAAAGAAGGCGAGACGCCCAACGCGCGCGCGCTCGCCGATAACCTGCGCGCGGCCAACGAGAGCCCGGTCAAGCAGGCGCGCGTGGTGCTGCGCCCGGCGCCCAAGGCAAACGAAGTCGACGCCAAAGTCGAAATCGAAGACGACAAGCCCTGGCGCCTCTTCTCCACGCTCGACAACACCGGCACCAACGCCACCGGGCGCACCCGCTTGGGCGTGGGCCTGCAACACGCCAACCTGTTCAACCGCGACCACGTCGCCACCGTGCAATACATCACCTCGCCGGAGAAGCAAAGCCAGGTCGATATCTACAGCTTCGGCTACCGGCTGCCGCTCTACGGCTTAGGCGACAGCATCGATGCCTTCGCGGG
>JANLTL010000300.1:0-4700 GCA_031362905.1 Burkholderiales bacterium
GTGGCGTTGTGATTGCGGTGGTGGATCATCGCCGCCAGCGAGGTCGACTTGCCCGATCCGGTGCCGCCCACCATCAGCACCAGGCCACGCCGGCTCATCACGATCTCATTGAGCACAGGCGGCAACCCCATTTGCTCGGTGGACGGAATTTCGGTGGCGATGGTGCGGATCACCATGGTCACATGTTCCTGCTGGCGGAACACGTTGACGCGAAAACGCCCCACCCCTTCCGGGCTGACGGCGAAATTGCACTCGTGCTCCTTGGCAAATTCGGCACGCTGCTTGTCGTTCATCATCGCTTCGGCAAACAGGCGGGTGTGGGCGCCGCCCAGTTTCTGATTGGCCACCGGCGTGAGCTTGCCGTCGATCTTCATGGCGGGCGGAAAATCGTCCGCAATGAACAGGTCAGAGGCTTTCTTGCTCACCATCAACCGGAGCAGGTCGTGCATGTATTTGAGTGATTGTTCTTCGTTCACGGCGGCCTCCCTCGGGTGCATGTGCGCAAACATTATAGACAACCGTTGACAGTGATTTGCTTTAAACCTAAAGTAATCGGATGCCTGCATCTTCTTCCGCGCTTTGTGCCGCCCCGACAGCAGCCGGGTCTCCCGCCGCCGGGGGCCCTATTGCCAATGTGCCGCTCGACCATGAAACGCGTCTCCACGCCGGTGACCATGAAGCCTTGCGCCTGTGGCTGCGCCTGCTCACCTGCACCAGTCTGATCGAAACCACCATCCGCGCCGACTTGCGCGCCGAGTTTGATGTCACGCTGCCGCGCTTTGACCTGATGGCCCAGCTCTACCGCCATCCGGATGGCCTCAAGATGGGCGAACTGTCGCAGCGCCTGATGGTGACGGGCGGCAATGTCACCGGCATTGCGGGGCAGCTGGAACACGAAGGCCTGGTCACCCGCGCAACGCATGCCGACGATCGCCGCTCATTTGTCCTGGCACTGACGCCGGCTGGGCGGCGCAGTTTTGCCAGAATGGCCGCGCGCCACGAAGAGTGGGTGGCCGGCATGATGGGCGGGTTGACTGAGGCCGAGCGGCACACCTTGCACACCTTGCTCGGCCGGCTCAAAGCAACAGTTTCCACAGTACGGGGAGCAACATGAATCTGGCGCATCTGGCCTGGCCGTTTTTTGACGACCGGCATCGCGCGCTGGCACAAGCCCTCGCAGCCGACCTCGCATCGTGGCACGACACCAGCCCGGAAGCCTTGTCCACCAAGGGTTCCAGAGATGCGGTCGATGCGCATTGCAAGGCGCTGGTGCAACGCCTGGGGGCAGGCGGCTGGACCCGTTACGCCGTGCCTGCGGCATACGGCGGCGCGCTCGACCAGCTTGACTCGCGCGCGCTGTGCCTGATCCGTGAAGCCCTGGCCTACCACGAAGGCCTGGCCGACTTTGCGTTTGCGATGCAGGGCCTGGGCAGTGGCGCGATCAGCCTCGCGGGATCGGACGCTCTCAAGGCCGCCTATCTGCCGCGCGTCGCACGCGGTGAATTGATCGCTGCGTTTGCCCTCACCGAACCCGAGGCCGGCTCCGACGTGGGCGCCATGTCCACCAGTGCGCGCTTTGAGGCGGCAGGTGCTGGCGCGAGTGCTGGTGAAAGCTATGTACTCAATGGCGCCAAGACCTGGATCTCGAACGGCGGCATTGCCGACTTTTATTGCGTGTTCGCACGCAGTGACGCTGCCTCCAAAGGGGCCAAGGGCATTTCGGCCTTTGTGGTCGATGCCAACACCCCCGGCTTGACCATCGCCGAGCGTCTCGATGTGATCGCGCCGCATCCGCTCGCCACCCTGCGTTTCGATAACTGCCGGGTACCCGCCACGCATCTGCTGGGCGCCGACGGCCAGGGCTTCAAGCTGGCGATGCAGAACCTCGACATCTTTCGCGCCTCGGTGGCCGCCGCGGCACTCGGGTTTGCGCGCCGTGCATTTGACGAAGCGGTGGCGCGGGCGAAATCGCGCCCGATGTTCGGCGGCAAGCTCGCCGACCTGCAACTCACACAAGCCGCACTGGGCGACATGGCCACCATGATTGACGCGGCCGCCCTGCTCACCTATCGCGCGGCGTGGCAGCGCGATACCGGCACCGCGCGCACCACCAAAGAAGCCGCGATGGCGAAGATGACCGCCACCGAAAACGCCCAATGGGTGATCGACCGCGCGCTGCAAATGTTTGGCGGCGAAGGCGTACGCTCGGGGCAGACGGTCGAAAAGCTGTACCGTGAGATCCGCGCCTTGCGCATCTACGAAGGCGCGACCGAGGTGCAGAAAATCATCATTGGCAAAGAAGTATTGAAATAGATTTTGAAACGAGGCAGGCATGGCCACTTCCACGACTTCCACCCGATCCGCCGGTACCGGCGCTTACACCGCCCACCGCGACAGCTTCGCGCGCGACCATCTGCCGCCGCGCGAGCAATGGCCCGATCTGGTGTTCGACCTCCCCGAGCTGCAATACCCGGCGCGCATGAATGCTGCGGTCGAACTGCTCGACAAAACCATTGCTGCAGGCCACGGCAATCGCCCCGTCATCTGGATGCCGGTCGACGGCAAACCGGTGCATGCCACCTACGCCCAATTGCAAACCCGCGTCAACAAAATCGCCCACGTGCTGGTTGACGACTTCGGCCTCGTGCCCGGCAACCGCGTGCTGCTGCGCGGCCCCAACAACGCGATGATGGCCGCCTGCTTGCTCGCCGTGATCAAGGCCGGCCTGGTGGCGGTGCCGACCATGCCGCTATTGCGCGCCAAGGAGCTCAAGGAGATCATCGACAAGGCCGAGGTCAGCCATGCCTTGTGCGATCTCGCGCTGTGGGACGAACTGGCCCGCGTCACCAACCCGAATGGTGAGCACTACGCGCCGACCTTGCAGCGCATCGGCTATTTCAACGAACCGGACTCGGGCGGCCTCGAAGAAATGCTCGGCAGGAAACCCGCCACCTTCACTGCCTGCGACACCGCCGCCGACGATGTGGCGCTGATTGCCTTCACCTCCGGCACCACCGGCCAGCCCAAGGGCACGATGCACTTTCACCGCGACGTGATCGCCATGTGCGACTGCTTTCCGCGCTCGACCCTCAAGGCTGCGCGCGACGACATCTTTTGCGGCACGCCGCCGCTCGCGTTCACGTTTGGCCTGGGCGGCATGCTGGCGTTTCCGATGCGCATGGGTGCCTCGACCGTGCTGCACGAGAAACTCTCGCCCGACGTGTTGCTCAAGACGATTGACCAGTTCAAGGCGACCATCTGCTTTACCGCGCCGACCTTCTTTCGCCAGATGGCCGGGCTGGTCAAACCTGCGGTCAACGCCAAGGGCGCCCCGGCATATTCGCTAAAGTCGCTCAAGAAGTGCGTCTCGGCCGGCGAAGCCCTGCCCGACGCCACGCGCCAGTTATGGAAAAGCGCCAGCGGCATCGAGATCATCGATGGCCTCGGTTCGACCGAGATGATCCACATCTTCATCTCGCACACCCCCGAAGCGGTGCGCCGTGGCGCCACCGGCCACGCCATTCCCGGCTATCAGGCCTGTGTCGTCAATGAGGCAGGAGAACGGCTCGTACCAACGGTTTCGGCGCGAGCAGCGGGACGCCTCGCCATCAAGGGCCCGACCGGTTGCCGCTATCTCGATGATCCACGCCAGGGGCAATACGTGATTCAAAGCGGCCCGATGCAAGGCTGGAATGTCACCGGCGACGCCTACGAGATGGATGCCGATGGCTACTTTTTTTACCAGTCACGCACCGACGACATGATCATCTCGGCCGGCTACAACATCGCCGGGCCAGAAGTGGAGGCCTGCCTGCTGACCCACGACGCAGTGGCCGAGTGTGGCGTGGTGGGCCAGGCCGACGAGGCACGCGGCCAGATCGTCAAGGCCTTCGTGGTGCTCAGCGCCGGCGCGCTGGACGCCGGTGGTGGCGTGACAGCAATGACCAGGACGTTGCAGGATTTTGTGAAGGCGTCGATCGCGCCTTACAAATATCCGCGCGAAATCGAGCTTGTCGACGCCTTGCCACGCACCGAGACCGGCAAGCTGCAACGCTTCAAGCTGCGCCAGCAATGACGCTCATTACGCTCATTACTTTCCGAACGCGCCAAACACCTTCTTGACGATGTCGGTCCCTTTGCCGATCGGGTCGGCGCGGATTGCCTTCTCTTCATCGGCCATCATCAGGTAGAGGCCGTCGAGCGCCCTTTGCGTCACAAAGGTCTCGACTGATTTCTGGTCACCCTTGATGATGCCGAGCGATGCGCCCTTGGCGGCGATGTCGTTGTACTTTTGCGCGAGGCCAACACGCTCGGTGGCTTTTTTCACTACCGGCAAAAACTTGGTGCGCAGGGCGTCGACCGTCTTGCCCTTGAAGTACTGGGTGCCGGAATCCTGTCCGCCGGAAATGATGCCCTTGGCGTCCTGCACGCTCATCGATTTGATCGCGTTGACAAAAATCGGCTTGGCTTCGCCGACAGCGCTTTCGGCGGCGCGGTTCATCGCAATCTGCAATTCCTCGGCCTGCTTGCGCATGCCGATCGCGTTCATCATGCCGCGCACGTCTTCGAGATAGCCGGGCAGCGGAATCTTCACCTTGGCGTTGTTCCAGAAGCCGCCCTCGATGGCCAGCTTCTCGACCGCCTTGAGGGTCGACGAATTGAGCGCGGACTTGAGGCCGGCAACGGCGTCCTGGTTGGAA
>JANLTL010000740.1:0-2496 GCA_031362905.1 Burkholderiales bacterium
GGTGGCCGAAGGCCGGATGAGGGGCAACGGGCACTTTTTTCCAACAGGAGTTCGAAATCAAACCGTGAACCGTGCCAACACAGGCACATGATCCGATGGCTGCACCCAGCCCCTCGTGTGTTTGAGTATTTCAACCCCTGAACTGCGCGCCGCCACATCCCCCGTCGCCCAGACATGGTCCAGACGCCGTCCTCTGTTAGCCAGCGCCCAGTCTTTGGCGCGGTAACTCCACCACGTATAAAGTTTCTCGGGCTCCGGCAGATGCTTGCGCATCACATCCTGCCATTTCCCCGCTGCCATCACCTCAAGCATGCGCCTGCGCTCAAGCGGCGTATGGCTGACCACTTTTTTCAGGTCTTTCGACGACCAGACATCGTGTTCAAATGGTGCAATGTTGAGGTCACCCACGACAATTGCATCCATCCCGCTTTCCACGGTATGGCTTCTTGACCACGCCTCCATTTCATCGAGAAACTTCAGCTTGTGGTCAAATTTTTCATTGATGGCAGGGTCCGGTTCATCGCCGCCGGCGGGCACATAGAAATTGTGCAGGGTGATCGGCGACTGGTTGTCCGCGATGACCACCGATTGATGGCGGGCATCGCCCTTGCCGCAGTGGCGGAGCAGCTCGGCTTACGCGGTTTGTTCCTGGAAGCGGAGCGGGAGGGTGAGCGCGAGGCGGCGCGGCAGTTCGCCGGGCGCTCGGTCGATCTCAATCCGAAGCTCGGGTGGGCGGTCGATGCGCTGTTTGATCTGCAGTGCAAACAGAGCGATTGGGCGGGGGCGCTGGAGACGCTGGGGATTGCCAAGCGGCATCAGCATCACGACAAGGCGGCGCTCGACCGGCGGCGCGCGGTGCTGATGACGGCGCGGGCGCAGGCGCTGGAGGAGAGCGATCCCAACGGTGCCATGAACCTCGCGATCGAGGCGCATCATCTGGCGCACGATCTCATTCCCGCGGCGGCGCTGGCCGGGCGGATGCTGGCGGCACGCAACCATACCAAGCGAGCGGCGAAAATCATCGAGCGGGCGTGGCGGCGCGCGCCGCATCCCGATCTGGCGATGGTCTATTCGCACGTGCGGATCGGCGACAGTCCGCGCGACCGGCTGGAGCGCGTGAAGCGGCTGGCGCAGCTCAATCCGCATTCGATCGAGACGCCGATCGCGATCGCGGCGGCGGCGGTGGAAGCGAAGGACTGGGTGGCGGCGCGGCGTGCGCTCGAGCCGCTCGACGCGGCACGCATGACGCAGCGTGTGTGCACGCTGATGGCGCGGATCGAGGGCGAGGAGCACGCCGACAGGGGCAAGGTGCGCGAGTGGCTGGCGCGTGCGGTTCATGCGCCGCGCGATGCGGCCTGGGTGGCGGACGGCGCGGTGTCCGACAAATGGGCGCCGGTGTCGCCGGTCTCGGGCGCGTTCGATGCGTTCCAGTGGCGGGTGCCGGCCGACGCGCTGGATGCTGCCGATACGGACCTGCTGGCGGCGAAACTGGCGGAGTTGGTGGCGCTCGGTGCGCCGGCGCAGGTGGCTATGCCGGAGGCCATCAAGGTGGGCACGCCGCAAAGTGCGGTGATTGCTGAACGCAATACCCAACCACCTCGTCGTCCTGAGCGCGAGGCCGTGCGGCGCGAGCCAGTCGTGCCATCGCGCGAGGCGGAAGATATCGCGGCGGTCACGGTGGCAAGCGGCGCGAACGGATCGCGGGTTGCGCCGATCTCGCGGCCGAGCAACGCCAGTTCGGCGAACGATTGGGTGAGCAGCGTCGAGGTGGTGACGGGCCCGGCGCTGGCGGCGCGAAAGGATGCGGGGGCCGTGATCGCCGACGTGAAGGTCGTCGTTGCGTCGGCAGGGACGGCAACCGCGAAGAGCCCCACTGTCGCGGTGGCGGCCAAGCCGGCGATCGCCGGCGAGGCGAAACCGCTCGATCCCAGCATGTTCATCGCGCCGCGTGCGCCGGATGATCCTGGGATCGAACCCGACGACGGCGGCGAGCGCACCAAGCCGCCGCGCGCGGTGGCGGTGGCGGGGAAACGCTAGGCTGGTGGGGCCCAGGGGCCGAGTGGTGATGTAAGGCGGTGCCGGGCAGGATCCGATCGTGCGCGGATCGGGCGTAGGCGTCTTGACGCTTGTGGCGGACCAGACCAGTGTAGGCGCGAAGTTCAGGGGCAGGGGTGCAATCGTGCGTCAATTATTGGCGGCCAGTTGGCCGGTCGTTGCTTGTTCCCTGATAGCGGGGGCCGTTGCCGGTTGTGCGACGATCACCAAGGGTACCAGCCAAAGCATCGCCATCGTGACCCCGACGGCGCCGGGGGCTTCGTGCACGCTATCGTCCGAGGCGCTCGGTTCGCGGACCGTGACGACTCCAGCCACGGTTGTCGTCGAGAAGAGCAAAGACAACATCAACGTCATCTGCAAGAAGGCGTGCTTCAATGACGGCGCGGGCGTCGTCGTGTCCGGCACCGAGGCGATGACGGCCGGCAACATCATCGTCGGCGG
>JANLTL010000745.1:0-5836 GCA_031362905.1 Burkholderiales bacterium
CCAGAACTCGCCGTTGTGCTCGTACGGCGGCCCGTGCGTATGATGTCGACCGGCAGGAAATCCATCGAGTTCATCAGGAACACCCAGACGAATACGCACAGCGCGAGGGGGGCGACAAACTTGTGGCGGTCGCCATGGAACACGCCCTTGACCTGCTCGTCGACGAAATCAAACATCAGTTCGACAAAGGCCTGGCGCTTGTTCGGCACACCGGCGGTGGCACCGGCGACGATCCAGCGCAATATGCCAAAACCGATGATGCCGAGCAGAATCGAGGTCACCACGGTGTCGACGTGCAAGGTCATGAACCCGCCGTCACCAATCTTGGCCGGCAGATGGCTCAGATGGTGATTGATATAGGAGGTGGGGGTCAGTTCGGTTCCGGCGGCCATGACGTTTAACCTGCTCGACGATTGTTACCTTGGAATTACTTTGTAATCTGTTCCGGCGGGTTCGCGACCTTCACGAAAAACGCCATGCTGAAAATCAGGATGGTCACGCAAAACGCGCCAATCAGCGCCGCCGCCACCACATCCCCGTACCACTTGAACACCAGCCACAAAAACCCGAACCCGGTGACGATTTTCACCGCCTCGGCGCGAAACGCGTCGCGCAACACTTCTTCGGCTGATCGCTTCTTGTTCTTGGCCACCATCAGCACAAACCCAAGGCCGGCAAGCATGCTCGCCAAGCCGCCCAGCACGGCAGAGATTGCGCCATGGGGCCCGGCAAGCCAGCCCGCCAGCAGCGCGATCACCAGCGTCGCCACAGCCTGAAACCCGAAGACCGGGCGAAATTGCCGCCACACTTCAAGTCACCTCGCTGCCGCAAAGCCGCGCATTATATCGAATGGAGCGGGTTTGGGTCAATCATCAAGCATCAGGTCTTATATAAGACTTGGACGAAAGCCGGGATTTAGCGCGACGCGCCTGCAACGCTGGCTGCAACCTGCTCTGTTGCAGCGCGTGCGGATGAATTTGCCGGTCCGCGCCGCAATTGACGAAAGGCGCCAAGCTCCCACTGCCGCAGCGCCAGCAAAATGCTCATCACCGGGCGCTTGTCGAGCGGCAGCTTCAAGTCCTCGTGATGCGCGTCGCGAAATTCCTGCACGGTACGTTTCAAGCGATCGGCCAGCTGCGTGCTCGCCGCCGGTGACAGGCGGCCACTGGCGAACACCAGCGCTTCACCCGGACCATCAAACCGCGAGCGAAAGAAATCGGATTGCGCCTGGGCATAAAAAAACATCTGGATCGGCCCCTGGGGCAACCACGTGAAAGCCTTGGCCACCAAGGGTTTGATGCGATTATTCGGTTGCAGTTCGATGATCTTGAGTTTGTCCAGGCGCGCCAACAAGCCCGTGAGCTCGGCCTCGGTGAATTGATAAGACTGGGTGATCTGCTCAAACGTGAGGTGGTGGATCGACGCGACCGCCGCCAGCATCAGCTTCACGTCGTTGGCCAGTTCCTTCTCCTGCTCGAGCGTCAATTGCAGCAGCAGCGTGTCGCGCGCTTCTACTGCGCGCGCGAGGTCGGCGAACTCGATACCTGCGAATTCGCAGATTTCGTCCAGGCGCGAGAGCATGAAGTCCTTGGTCGAGAACATGCGCTTGATGCTGGCTTCGGACAAGCTGAGCCTTGTCGCGACATCGGCATAGGTAATGTCGCGGCTCTTGAGCTCGCGTTTCAGAACTTCAATCAGCGCGGTGGTAAGGGCCATGGCGGAGAGGCTCGCAAGTTAGTTCATTTGGGGCGCAGACAGTGCAGACGGTATATTGTGACGCAATGCCGCCAGCTGGCGGCCCAGCCGGAGAGAAAGAGTATGGCAACCATTTTCGAGCGCATCATCGCGGGTGAAATTCCTTCGGCCAAGGTGTATGAAGACGAGCACGTCTTTGCCTTCATGGACGCCGGCCAGGTCAACCCAGGCCACGTCATTGTCGCGACCAAAAAACCGTTTGAAACCATCATGGATGCGGATGAAGCCGCCGCCTGCGCCCTGATGGCAGCGGCGCACCGCATCGCGCGTGCGGTGCAGGCCGCGTTTCAACCACCGGGCATGACGCTGTTGCAAGCCAACAGACCCGCAGGCTGGCAGACCGTGCCTCACGTACACATGCATGTGCTGCCACGGCACGAAAATGATGGCGTCGATCTCACCTGGCCGCGCAAGGAGCCGGGCATGGAGCGCCTGCGTGAGTTGGCCGCGCACATCAAACTCCAAGTCTAAGCATGCCGCCCTGAGACCCGCTCCCACCAACGGGTTCCGAGTGTCACCCGCGCTCAGACGGTCCGGCATACTCCTTGGCAATCTTCACTTCGGCGCTTCCCAGCACCTGAATGTAAAGCTGCATCACGTCGCCCGGGTACAGCGTGAATATTTTCCGACGCCTACTTGTTCAGCTTGTCGACATTGCGGACCAGGTCGCAGGTGTTTGCCTTCTGGCGCGTCACGCCATCGACCTAGAGTTCGAGTTCGAGGTCGAGCGCGGGCGTGACGTCGATGATTTGATCGCACTCGACCAGGCCAAGCTGGTTGTGGTTGAAGCGGCAGAGTTTCATGGTGAGTCCTTGGTCGGGGAATTGTTCAATCGACCTTGGCGCCGGTATCCCGCACCATCTTGCCCCACTTGGCAATCTCGGCCTGCATGAAGGCGGCAAGATGTTCGGGTGAGGACTCGGGGGCATCCGAACCGATCTTGGCCAAACGCTCCGCGTAGTCGGGCGATTTTTGCAACTTGGCCATTTCGGCCGCGAGACGCTGCACCACCTCGCGTGGCGCACCGGCCGGTGCATACAGCGCCGTCCAGGTGTTCACTTCGTAGCCCGTCACGGTCTCACCGATGGTGGGCAATTCGGGCGCGGTGGCCGAGCGCCTGGCAGTGGAGACACCGAGCGCACGCACCTTGCCGGCGCGGTAATGCACGAGTGCATTGGGTGCAGTCTCGAACATCAACTGCACCTGTCCGCCGATCAAATCAGTGAGCGCCGCCGCCCCGCCCTTGTAAGGCACGTGCGTCATCTGCACGCCGGTCATGGTCTTGAACAGTTCCGCGCCCAGATGCGAGATGCCGCCATTGCCGCTTGACGCGTAATTGGCTTTGCCCGGATTGGCCTTGAGCCAAGTGATGAGTTCGGCGACCGTCTTGACCGGCACGTTCTGGTTGACCACCAGCACGTTGGGCAAGGTGTGTGCGAGCGCAATCGGGGCGAAGTCCTTGACCGGATCGTAGGCCAGCTTCGGATAGAGCGCCAGATTGATACCGCCACTGGTGCCGATGGTGCCGTAGAACAGGTGGTAGCCATCATTGGGCGACTTGGCCGCTGCTTCCGACCCGATGTTGCCCGCGGCGCCCGGCTTGTTGTCGACCACGATGGGCTGGCCGATGGCATCGGCGAGGCGTTGCGCCATCAGACGTGCGAGCACGTCGGCGGTGCCGCCGGACGGGAAGGGCACGATCATTTTCAACGGACGATTGGGCCAGGAGCCTTGTGCCACAAGGGTTTTCGGAGCCATGCCGCCAAGAGTGGCTCCTGCCAACGCTTTGAGGGTGGTACGTCGATCGATCTTGCGCATCTGTGGGCTCTCTCAGGTTTCGGTTTCCAGCAAAGCAATCGGGTCGCCATAGACGCCGGCCGCCTGCGTCACAGTCGGGTCGCGCAGCGCGGTGAGGAATCCTGCGTCAATCAGGGTCTGAGTTCCGGAATCCGCATTTCCGCCGACTTGCGCCGCTTTCACCGATTGGACCGTGGAATCGAGCGTGATCAGATCCATGTGTACTGGCGGCTCCTCCCAATCGGGCATCACGCGACGAATCCAGTCTGAAGGCTTCGCCAAGTCGATGCCAAAGTGTAACGCGCCGGGATTGTTGGAGCCTGCCGGATACACGGTGTAGCGCGGCGCCTTGGGGTTGAAACCGCAGCCTAACTCAATCAGCTTGCCGCCGATGAGCATCTCACGCAGGATGCCGGCCGTCTCGCCATCGCCGGTCACTTCGACGATGGTATCGCCCTCGAAGCGGCAGCCGATCTTGTCGGTCCACGGCTTCTCGAAGCCGACTGCCCAGGTCGGATAAATCGTGCCGCGCATGGTCACGGGTGCGGCGTTGTCGTTCAAATGCGCAGTGCGATCCCACAGGTTGGGGCCGTGGGCCGGCAGGTAGTGCACGTAGCAACCGGGTTCATCGGCCAGCATCTTGCCGCGCCAGCGGTTGCCCGCCAACAGATTGTTGCGCATCGCGCGGGTAAACCCGATCGCAAAATCGCTGCCACGCACATCGCTCCATTGCAGCGTGAAGTCGTCATCGGGCAGTGCGCGCGCAGTGGCGCGGATGATCTCGCCGACCAACTCCACCGGAAAGCGCCCTTGCGGGGTGTCGAGCAAATCGAGGTTGCGAAAATAGGTGATCTTGACCCAGCGCTGGCCCTTCTTGCGCAGGGCAATGCAAAACGGATCGATGATCGAGCAGAACCAGGTGGAGACCACAAAGTCGGCCGCTTCGAGCAAAGGCTTGACGGCCTCGGGCACGGCAGTCACACGGGTCGACGGCTCCATATAGACCCGCACTTCGGCGCCACGCGCGCGCGCCACGCCCATCACCGCATCGATCACCCGCGTATCGAGCAGCGGATCGGCCAGGATCAGGACGCGTTCGCCGGGCTTGATGGCAAACACGCGCGTGAAGTTGTCCACCGCGGCAAACCGATCCCTGGTCTGAGTGCCGGTTTGCATGCGATGGTGTGCGTCGTTACGCTGCACAGCGGGCGAGAGGCCGATGAAGTTCATGGTCGCAGTTCCATTCTCATGCTCTCGCAGTCATGTCTTGTTTCGGGCTCAAACCTGCTTGAGCCACACCACGCCAGCCTCGACCTTGACCGGGTAGGTCTTCAAGGCCACGGTGCAGGGCGCCGCGCTGGCTTCACCGGTGCGAATGTCGAACATGCCTTGATGAAACGGGCACTCGATGTGGCCGTTCACCACGAAACCTTCCGACAGGTTGGCATTGCCGTGGGTACAGATGTCATGCGTGGCAAATACCTCGCCATCGAGGTTGTAGAGACACACCGGTTCGCCATTGAAGGTAGCGGGATAAGTGCCGTCCGCCGGCACATCATCTGACTTGGCTACCTGGGTCCATTCACTCATGAATCTTTTTCCGAAGTTTGGGGGTTGGCGAGATTTTCGATGATCTGAAGCAAAACGCGGCGCGTGGTGGCGATGTCCTCGGATTTCACGCCGAGCACAGCCGCATCATTGACCGCAATCGCATGGGGCACCAGCTTGGCGCGCAAGCGCTTGCCGGCCGGGGTGAGAAAGATGTGCAGGTTACGCTGGTCACCCTCAAGCCGGCGACGTTCGACAAAGCCCAATTGTTCCATGGCATTGAGCGCCGCGTGGGTGGTCGGCTCCATCACACCGGCGGCATTGGAAAGCTCTCGCTGTGTCAGACAATCCTGCTCCCACAAAATGCGCAGGAAGCTCCAGTGGCCGAACGAGACACCGTGCCCGGCCAGGCGCAGTTGCAGGACGCGCATGAAAACGCGCGTGGCGTCCTTGACCAGATGCGCCAGGCGATCGTTCGGCACCGCCTCGCGCCAGTGATGCAGGATGGCTTGCGGGTCATCCTTCGGCAGACGGGCAGGTTTGGCTTTGGCCGGATTCGCACGTCGCGCCCTGGCGGAGGCAGGCTTGATTTGGACAGGCCTGGCCACTCAACTCTCCCCCTGCGGGAGTGGCACAAGCGGGCGCGGCGCAATCTGGCGCTGCATGCGCACGTCCTGGCCGGTGCGCGCCGATTCGAGCAGCGCCAGGCACACCTCCATGGTGGCGCGCGACCAGG
>JANLTL010000022.1:0-1942 GCA_031362905.1 Burkholderiales bacterium
GCAGAACGGCACCTTGCAAGAGCGGGCGCGGTTGGCCCGTGTCCTGGCGCGAGCCTGTTGCGGCTTGGTGCCTCGTGGCTGGGGGCACTCCCGTATGCGCCGAACCGGCGCAGCTTCGCCGGCCGGGCTGGCGGCATTGCCGCAGTTGTCTAAGCGGGCAACTGCAGCGCCCCGCGCACCATGCCGCGCAGCGCGGCAAACGAGGGTTCGAGCGCCTGTGCGCTGGTGTTGAGCGTGAACTCGGCCTTGGAATAAAACGCCGCGCGCCCGGCCAGGATGCGCTTCAAATCTTCCATCGCCTCGCGGCTCGCGGCCATCGGGCGCAGGTCGCCCTGTGCGGCGACCCGCTGCATGTGGTCTTCGGGTTCAGCCTGCAACCAGACGGTGGTGCAGTGCGCGAGCAACTGGTTGAAGGTGGCGGCGTCGGACACCAGGCCGCCGGGAATCGCCAGCACCGCCTCGGGATAAATCTGGATGGCTTCTTCGAGCGCGCGCCGCTCATAGCGGCGGTAGGCGTTGACGCCGTACAGCGCCTGAATCTCGGCCACGCTGCAGCCGGCAAATTTTTCGATCTCGCCGGAGAGTTCGACAAACGGAAAGCCGAGGTCATCGGCGAGCATTTGCCCCAGCGTCGATTTGCCCGCGCCACGCAAGCCGATCAGCGCCACGCGCGGGCTGCGCGCGGCATTGCCGCCGCCGGTGCCAAGCAGCTCACCCACCGCCACGCGCGCGCGGCGCAGCGTGGCGTCGTCACGATGCTCCAGCAATTCGCGCAACATCAGCCACTCGGGCGATGACGTGGTGACATCGCCAACCAGTTCGGCCAGCGAACAATGCAGCGCGCCGGCCACTTGCAGCAACACGATGATCGACGCGTTGCCGACGCCGTATTCAAGATTGGCCCAATGGCGTTCCGACACGTCTGCCGCCAGGGCTGCCGCCTTGCGCGTCATGCCCTGGCGTGCGCGCAGGTTGCGCACACGCTCGCCCAAGGCTTCGAGGAATGGGTGCTTGCCGCTGGCAGCGGGCACCGCTGCGGAGGGTGGTGCCGGAGTAAGCACTCTCTTAGCTGCTTTGGCTGGCGCGGCAGGCCTCCCGGGGCCAACGGTACGCCCCTGCGTGGCGACAGCGGCACCGGCAGTGCGGACAGAGTGGCTGGTTTTGGGCATGCTGTAGTTGGCAGGATTGCGGGGGTGGCGGGGGTGATCGGGCGGTTTATGCAATATATTGCTTGACATGTGAATTATTGTGCATTAACATTTATTTCAAGCACGATACTGCATCTTTCGAATTATCGCAAGACTTATCCGGCATTCGCCGTCGTTTTGAGGCATTCAATAAAAAACAAAATCCTGGAGACAAACATGACAAGCACCACCAGCACCCGCACCACTACCACTCCGCCGCCGCCGCAATTCAATTTCGCCCAGCATCTGATCGAACGCAATGCGGGGCGAGGTGGCAAGGCTGCCTTCATTGACGACTACGGCACGCTGACTTATGGCGACCTTGCCGCGCGCGTGCGCCGCACGGCGGCTGCGCTGCAAGCATCGGGGGTGCGCCGCGAAGAGCGCGTGCTGCTGCTGATGCACGACTGCGCCGACTGGCCGGTGGTCTTCCTCGGCGCGCTGTATGCCGGCGTGGTGCCGGTGGCGGTCAACACCCTGCTGACGGCAGACGACTACGCCTACATGCTCGAGCACAGCCGTGCGCAGGCGGTGTTCGTGTCGGGCGCCTTGCTGCCCACACTGCAAACCGCACTGGAGCAAACCCCGGCGCACATCAAGAGCGGCGTCAAACAACTCATCGTCTCGCATGCCGTCCCGCATACCAATGGCCCCCTGCCGCGCGGCACTGACAGCCTTGACAGCTTTGTCTCTGCGCAACTGCCGCACAGCGCGCCTGCACCCACCGGCCCGGACGAACCCGCCTTCTGGCTCTA
>JANLTL010000055.1:0-3490 GCA_031362905.1 Burkholderiales bacterium
GCCGGTGCCGTTGGCGGTGGACAGTTCCAGTGCGGTCTCACCGATCAATCCCGCGCCGGCCTTGAATGCACCCAGCCCCATCAGCGGTAACATCAAGATCCACGCCAGCGCCGGGTTGATGTCGATCAGGTGCCCGTAGGCCTCGCCGGCGATCTGCTTCTCCGTGACGCGCTTTTCAATCGCCAGCGCGACGCCATTGGCGGCGGTCTCCAGACTTTTGTAGCCAACCGCGAAACCGAATGCCAGCGCGAAGATCAGCGCGCCCCAGGCAGCGCGCGCCAGGTCGCGCGCAAACGCGCAGCGTACCGAGGTCAACGCGCGCAGCGGAATGCTTTCTTCAAAATCGCGCGCGACCAGGATGATGCGGCGGTCGGTCAGCATCGCGGCCCCCCCCATGAACGCCGCAGTTCCGAGACCAAACGGCGTTTCCTGCACGAGTTTTTCGTCGTCGGCCAGTTGCATTGCTTATTTTTTTTGCGACGCGGCAAGCGCCTGGTCGAGATCCCACAAAATATCCTCAATGTTCTCGATTCCCACCGAAAGACGGATCATGTCTGGCGACACGCCGGCTTTGATCTGCTCCTCTTCACTGAGTTGGCGATGTGTCGTCGAACCTGGATGAATCACGAGCGTTTTCGCATCGCCAATGTTGGCGAGGTGACTCATGAATTGCGCGGCATCAATGAATTTTTCTCCCGCTGCCTGACCCTGTCCGGCACCGGCTTTGACGCCAAATGCCAGCACCGACGATGCGCCCTTGGGCAAATATTTTTTGCCCAGAGCATGGTACTTGCCCGACGCCAGACCGGGGTAGCTCACCCACGATACAAAGGGATGCGCCGCCAGAAATTCCGCCACGCGCTGCGCGTTGGCAACATGGCGGTCCATGCGCACATGCAGGGTCTCGCAACCTTGCAGCAGCATCCAGGCGTTGAACGGCGACAGCGCTGCGCCAAAGGTGCGCAGGGTCTCCATGCGGCACTTGGTGATGAAACCAAAATCACCGAAGGTCTCGTAAAAGCGCACGCCATGATAGCCGCGCGACGGTTCGGTCATTTGCGGGAACTTGCCGTTGTCCCACGGAAATTTCCCCGACTCCACAATCACGCCGCCCATCGTGGTGCCGTGGCCGCCGATGTACTTGGTCGCCGAATGCACGACGATGTCCGCACCCCATTCAAACGGACGGCACAGGTAGGGCGAGGCCATCGTATTGTCGATCATCAGCGGCAACCCGGCAGCGTGAGCAATCCTGGCCACCGCTTCGATGTCAAGCACGTTGATGAGCGGGTTGCCGAGCGTCTCCGCGTACACCACTTTGGTCTTTTCGGTGATCGCGCGGCGAAAATTTTCCGGGTCATCCGGATCCACAAAGGTCGCGGTGATGCCGAGTTGCTCGAAATTGACCGCAAACTGCGAATAAGTACCGCCGTAAAGCGTGCTCGCGGCCACCAGATGGTCACCGGTTTTGAGCAGGGTCAGTAGCGCCGTCATCTGCGCCGCCATGCCCGACGCGGTGGCGAGGGCTGCGCGCCCTCCTTCGAGCGCCGCAATCCGCTCCTCGAACACCGCAGTGGTTGGATTGGACAGGCGCGTGTAGACGTTGCCGAAGGTTTGCAGATTGAACAGACTCGCGGCGTGCTCGGCCGAATCAAACACGTAGGACGTAGTTTGATAAATCGGCAGCGCACGCGCGCCGGTGGCAGCATCGGGCACCTGCCCGGCGTGCAGGGCGAGGGTTTCGAAAGCGAAGTCGCGGTCGGCCATGGCGGTCGTCAATTGGCGATATGCCGCGGCCGCTTGGCCGATATCACTTTGGTGTTGACACCGGCCCAGCCCAAGCCGCCAAACAAGCGCGCATGCTCAATCTTGACACAGCGGTCCATCACGCTGTCGAGGCCTGCATCCCGCGCCAGCGCGTCGGCTTCTTCATTTTCCACGCCCAGCTGCTGCCACAGCACTTTGGCGCCAATCGCAATGGCGTCCTGCGCGATCGGCAAAATGTCGGCCGCTTTGCGAAAGCAGTCAACCATGTCCACCGGGTACGGAACCTCCTTGAGCGAGGCGTAACTTTTTTCGCCCAGAATCTCCGGGTACTTCGGATTGACCGGCACGATGCGGTAACCGTGCTCCTGCATGTACTTGGCCGCAAAGAAACTCGGACGGAACCAGTCGGCCGAGAGGCCAACCACGGCGATTACTTTGCTTTCGGCGAGGATGCGGCGCAGGGTCGGGATATCGGACATAAATAAGAAGGCTGTGAGATAAAGACGTTTGAGACCAGAGCCAAGGATAGCATTCGACCCGCCGTTGCTCAGCCAAACAAATGACGCGCCGCCTGTTCCAGCGCTGCTGCCACACTGCGTGCGTCGAGGGCGAGCGCCTGCGCCCCGTTTTGCTTCGAGAGTTTTTCACCATCTGCAGCCGCGACCACGGGAACATGCCGGTAGCAGGGCGTTGGCACACCCAACTGCTGCTGCAAAAAAATCTGGCGCGCGGTGGAATCGAGCAGATCGGCGCCGCGTACCACATGCGAGACCCCAGCCTCGGCATCATCAACCACCACCGCAAGCTGATAGGCCCAAAGCCCATCCGCACGCAACAGCACGAAGTCACCGGTCTCGCGCGCCAGATCGTGCTCGACGTTGCCACAAGACAGATCGGCAAAGGCCACACGGGCAGCGCCCACGCGCACCCGCCAGGCGCGCGGCGCACGACCCTGGACGAGACCCTCCCGGCAGGTGCCCGCATAAACGGTGTCGCGCCCACGTACCCGCGCCGCCGGACCGCCCGCCGGATGGGTCAGCGAATCGGCGATCTCCTTGCGCGTACAACCGCAGGCGTATACCAGCCCCGCCTTGCGCAAACGCTCAAAAGCCACGCGATAAGACGCCTGGCGCCGGCTTTGCACCACCACCTCGCCATCCCACATCAAGCCGTACGCCTTGAGGGCCGCCTGAATCTGCTGGTCTGCTCCGGCCACGGTGCGCGGCGTATCCAGATCGTCAATGCGCAGCAGCCAGCGTCCACCGTGGGCGCGCGCATCGAGCCAGCTCGCCAGTGCCGCCACGAGCGATCCGGCGTGGAGTGGCCCGGTGGGCGACGGCGCAAATCGACCGCAGTACTGTGCGCCGTCACGTGAACGACCTGCGGAACTGGGCGGATGGCGCCTGGCCCACTCGGTCACAAGCTGGTCTAACATAGGGAAGTTTGAAACTTTTCGCTCTTCTACGCGCGCGCTTGTCTGCGGATTGGACTCTGGTACGTGCGGATCATAACGGAGGCAGCATGGGACTACTCAGCGGGAAACGTCCTCAGGGATTGGGATTTCACGATGGCAAGTTCAAGCCCTGCCCGTGGAAACCCAATTGCGTCAGCAGCACTTCTGCAGCCGGTGACGACAAGCACCAGATCGCGCCCTTCGCGATCAAGGGCAACGCGGATGCCGCCTGGAAACAGCTGCTGGCCGTTGTCAGGGCACGGGAGCGCG
>JANLTL010000071.1:0-4545 GCA_031362905.1 Burkholderiales bacterium
CCAGAACCGCTCCCACCAGAACCGCTCCCACCAGGGGTTTCCAGGCACTTTCTGTAGCAGGGTAGCAAGCCATCAGGATGGCACAACTCTATTTCACCCAGCAGTTGCGGCGCTTTGTCGATGCGCCCGCTGTCGCTACCAGCGCCGCCACGCTGCGTGGTGCGCTTGAAGACGCGTTTGCGGCGGCACCCCGATTGCGCGGCTACGTTCTCGACGATCAGGCGCATCTGCGCAAGCATTTGATCGTCTTCATCGACGGGCAGCGTGTGCGCGACTATGAAAAACTCGATGACGCACTGCGCCCTGACAGCGAAGTGCATGTGTTGCAGGCATTGACCGGAGGGTAGGGCCATGAATCATCTTCGCGCACAGGTGGCGACACGCAAGGGCTTGTTCGAATTCACGCGCAGCGCGGCAGGTTGGGCCATCACCGATGTGGCCTTCGCCGGCGATCCGGTCAATCTCACGCTCACCGACCCGCGCGACGGCACGCTCTACGCTGCGCTCGATCTCGGGCACTTTGGCGTCAAGCTGCACCGGCGCAGCCCGGCAACCGGCGCAGGCAGCAAGGGCGCAAGCGACGGCGGCGGCTCAGGCAGCAACTCAGGCGGCAACGACGCAGGTACCGGCGGCGGTGCTGGCGAGAGTGGGGGCAGCGCATGGCAGGAAATCAGCGTGCCGGTCTACCCCGCGCAACCGCCAGAGACGGAAGAATCCAAGGGTGAGCCGGCCTGGAAGCTCAACCTCATCTGGTCGCTCGAAGCAGGCGGCGCGGATCAACCTGGCACGCTCTGGTGCGGCACACTGCCGGGCGGCCTGTTCCGCTCGCGTGATCGCGGCGCATCGTGGGAATTGATGCGCAACCTGTGGAACAAGCCCGAGCGGCGCGAATGGTTCGGTGGCGGCAAGGACACGCCGGGCATTCACTCGATCTGCGTGGATCCGCGCGACAGCCGCCATCTGCTGGTGGGCGTATCGTGCGGCGGCGCCTGGACTTCGCGCGACGATGGCGCAAGCTGGCAGCTCAGCGCCAAAGGCATGCGCGCCGCCTACCTGCCGCCCGATCAGGCCGGCTTGGAGCAAACCCAAGATCCGCACCGCATCGTGCGCTGCGCCGCTGCGCCCGACACGCTCTGGTGCCAGCATCACAATGGCATCTGGCGCTCGACCGACGGTGGCGCGCAGTGGATTGAATGCACCCACACCGCAGTCTCGAATTTCGGCTTCGCGGTGGCGGCGCATCCGCGCGATGCCAACACAGCGTGGTTTGTGCCGGCCGTGAAGGACGAGAAGCGCTACCCCGTTGACGGCGCGCTGTGCGTCACGCGCACGCGCGATGGTGGCAAGACTTTCGACGTGTTGCGCAAAGGCTTGCCGCAGCAGCACTGCTACGACCTGATTTACCGCCACGGGTTGGCGGTTGCCAACGATGGCACCACGCTGATGATGGGCTCGACTACCGGCGGGCTGTGGGTGTCGGAAGACGCGGGCGACTCGTGGACGGCGCTATCGAACACTCTGCCGCCGGTGTATGCAGTGGCGTTCGGGTAGCGGGCCTGACCGAGCCGGGGCGAATCGGAGTCAATCGGAGTCAATCCGAGCCTGAAATCTCGTGGCGCAGTACTGCCCGCAATCCAGCGGCGGGCAACGATGCCTGCTCTCACGTTCCTTACTAAGCTCGTGAAGTAAGGTAAAATTCGAGTGTAAAGGAGATTGACATGTCCACCGCCACTTTGACGTCCAAAGGCCAGATCACGCTTCCCGCCGAACTGCGGCGAGTTCTCTCGCTCGAATCAGGCGACCGGATCGAATTTTTCCGCCAAGCCGACGGCGCCTACGGGCTGCGGCCGCTGACCGGCTCGGTGCGCGACCTCAAGGGCATCGTGCCCAAACCCGCCAAGCGGATTTCCATTGCGCAAATGGATCGCGCAATCGCCATTGCGGTCAAGCAGCGCGACAAAGCCAGCCGCGCATGACGGGGCTCGACACCAATGTTCTGGTGCGCTATCTGGCACAGGATGACGTGGTGCAATCCGCGCGTGCCACTCGCCTGATTGAGCGCGAGTTGTCGGTGCGCAATCCCGGATTGGTCAGCCTGGTGGTGCTGTGTGAGTTGCTGTGGGTTTTAGCCAGCGCCTATGCCGTGCATGAGCGTGACCTGGTCTCGATTGTCGAGCGTTTGCTGGGCGCAAAGGAGTTGCAACTAGAAGCACCGCAACTGGTGCGCCGGGCGCTGGCGATCAAGACGCCTGCTTCAGCCGGGCTGGCCGACATTCTGATCGGACTCTCACATCAGACGCAAGGTGCGGCCGAGACGGTCAGCTTCGACAAGCGTGCGGCCAAGCTGCCGGGGTGGCGCCTGCTGGCGTGACGCAGCGGTTGACCTCGAGTGCCGGCCTTTCGTCATCTCGTGTGGGCCGCTTCCACCAACGATCTTCAGACCATGATCGCTGTCATCCGCCTGTACCAAGAGTCTCGGGGCCGATGCCATCTCACTCAAACATAGCGGTGTAGCGGCGCTGCATTTCGGCCGGCGTCACCTTCTCGATTTCGTGTCCGAGCATCCACTCGTGACCGAAGGGATCGCGAATCAGGCACGAGCGCTCACCGTAAAACTGATCGCTGGGCTCGCGCACCATCGTTGCGCCTGCCGCGATGGCGCGTGCGGCGAGGGCGTCAGCATCGCTGCAATGCAGATGAATCGCAACGCCAGTGGTGCCGGGCGCTCCCGGGGCGAGAATGCCGTATTCGGGAAACTCTTCGGAGAGCATCAGCACCGTATTGCCCACGTCCAACTCTATGTGGCCGATGCGCCCGCCGGGCTCCGTCAGGCGAAACCGCTCCGTGGCACTAAAGACCTGCTTGTAGAAATCGATGGCGGCCTGCGCGCCTTTGACGCGCAAATAGGGAAAGGCCTCAAAAATGTGCGTTTGGCTTTGGCTCATGATGAATACTGTCGTTTCGATGCTGGTGCGGTGCATTGAACTGAAGAGGGCCGCCGCTTCGTTGCAAATTGCGTCGGCCCGGCGGTTCCACATGATTTAGCCATCGGCTGTCTACGCCACGTACCTGTCAGTCGCGCGCTTCAGGGCGCTTCGAAATTCCCGTTCATCTGCTTGCCCCAAAACTCCGGCGACCACTCGGGGCCCCAGATATACGGCAGCTCGTTCCAGTCGCGCGTCTGCCACTGGTCGGAGATCTTGTCCATGTCGCAGTAGTACTCGATCCAGCTGCCCCACGGGTCGCGTACGTAGTGAAACAGGTTTGATGCGAGTGCGTGACGCCCCAGGCCGAAGCCTTCCTTGTAGCCGGCCTTCGCCATGCGTGCCGCGCCGAAGGCGATGTCGTCGATGCTGCCCACCTGGAAGCTGGCATGCTGGTAGCCGCGGTGCGTGCTCGGGATCAGTCCGAAGCAGTGATGATCAATCGTGCCGCTGCCGGCGGCCATGAACGAGACCTTGCCTGCCGCGCGATCGGTAGTGCGCAGTCCGAGCACGTCGGTAAAAAACGCTTCGGCCTTCGGATAGTCCGGCGTGAACATCAGCATGTGGCCGATGCGTGCCGGTTTCGGATCGCGATTCAAGTCCTGCCAGCGCGCGACGTCGACCCGGCCGCCTGCTGCTGCGGGGGCTGCCGGCTGCGGCGCTGTGCCGGGCGTGAGATTGATCCATGTCCCCCATGGGTCCTGGAACCACAGGCCGGGCCGATGGCCACCGGCGGGCGTACCCACCACCTTCATGCCGGCCTTCTGCAGCTTCTCGGCAAAGCGGTTTTCGTCGGCCGCATCAATCGTGAAGGCAATGTGATGCATGCGTTTCTGCGTGCCGCGCAAGATCACTGCTTCGTCTTGCGGTCGCCCGGGGCTGCGCAGCCCGAGCCAATCACCATGCGGCTGCGCATCGAGACCAAAGGTGCCGTAGAACTTGGCGGCCACTTCCAGGTCCGGCACTTCGAGGCCGAAGCCGGCAAGGCCGGTGACTTTTGGCGTGTCCATGCTTGCCTCCCTTAATGCAGAACTGCAATCGCGTTGATTTCGATCAGGTAGTCCGGTGACACCATCTTGGTCACTTCGACCATGGTGGACGCCGGCGGCGGTGACTTGAAGTACTCGCGGCGCACCTTGTGGATCTTGTCGAAGTGCTCGATGTTGCGCACATACACATCAACGCGGCAAATGTCGTCCATGGTGCCGCCCGCGGCTTCGACCGCGTTCTTGATGTTGTCGCACACCTGGCGCGTTTGCGCCTCAATGTCGCCGACGCCGGCAATCGTGCCGTCGGCCTTGCGTGCCGTCATGCCCGAGATGAACAGCAGGCGCCCGCGCGCCTCTGTGACGGTGGCCTGCGAAAAATGACCGTTGGGTGTGCCGATCAGGGTAGTGCTGACTTGCTGTTTGGGCATGAGGCTTCCTGGAGAGTTAAGCGGGGGTGACGCAGGTAACGCATTCGATGATGGCCGCTGCGACGCCGAGTCGGGTTGCGCAGGCGGTGAGGCTGGTGAGCACGTCGGCCGGCACCGGGCAGGCCTCGTGGTTCTGTTCGCGCC
>JANLTL010000098.1:0-3466 GCA_031362905.1 Burkholderiales bacterium
TGTGGCCATCGGACGCCGAAATCGACGCCATCGTCAGCGCGAGTGTGAAACCTTCACAGTTTCGCCAAGTCTACATTCCCATGTTCGAGAAACACGCCTATACCGGGGCCAAGGTTGCCCCGCTCTACGCCTGGCGTCCGCAAAGCACCTATATTCGCCGCCCGCCGTATTGGGACAGCGAGGGCCAGGGTGCACTGGCCGCGAACCCGCGTACCCTGAAGGGCATGCGCCCGCTAGCGGTGCTGGGCGACAACATCACCACTGATCACCTCTCGCCGTCCAACGCCATCATGATGAACTCCGCTGCCGGGGAGTACCTCGCCAAGATGGGCCTGCCCGAAGAGGACTTCAATTCCTATGCCACCCATCGGGGCGATCACCTCACCACCCAACGCGCCACGTTTGCGAATCCCACGCTCAAGAACGAGATGGTGATGGTTGACGGCAAGGTCAAGCCCGGGTCGCTCACTCGCATGGAGCCCGAAGGCAAAGTGGTACGCATGTGGGAAGCGATCGAGACTTACATGAACGCAGGCAGCCGCTGATCATCATCGCCGGTGCCGACTACGGCCAGGGGTCCTCACGCGACTGGGCCGCCAAGGGCGTGCGCCTCGCCGGTGTCGAGGCGATCGTCGCCGAGGGCTTTGAGCGCATTCACCGCACCAATCTCATTGGCATGGGCGTGATGCCGCTGGAGTTCAAGACCGCTACCAACCGCCTGACGCTGGGCATCGATGGCACCGAAACCTATGATGTCGTCGGCGAGCGCGCACCGCGCGCCACCTTGACGCTGGTGATCACCCGCAAGAACGGCGAAAAGGTCGAGGTGCCGGTGACCTGCCGCCTTGATACGGCTGAAGAAGCCTCGATCTACGAGGCCGGCGGTGTGTTGCAGCGTTTCGCCAAGGACTTTCTTGAAAGGAAGGCAGCATGAGCGCCATGTTGAAACCCCAGGCTGACGTTTCCGTCAAGGCGCATCCCGCTCCACAAGTCCGTGTACCGGCCACCTACATGCGCGGCGGCACCAGCAAAGGTGTGTTCTTCCGCTTGCAGGACCTGCCGCCTGCCATGCAGCAGCCCGGGCCGGCGCGTGACAATTTTTTATTGCGCTTGATCGGCAGCCCCGACCCCTACGGCAAGCACACTGACGGCATGGGCGGCGCCACATCGAGCACCAGCAAGACCGTGATCCTCTCCAAGAGCAGCAAGCCGGACCATGATGTCGACTACCTGTTCGGCCAGGTCGCGATCGACCAGCCGTTTGTCGATTGGGCCGGCAACTGCGGCAACCTTTCGGCCGCCGTCGGCCCGTTTGCGATAACCAACGGCCTGGTCGATCCGGCCCGCGTGCCCAGGAACGGCATCGCCACCATTCGTATCTGGCAAGCCAACATCCAGAAGACCATCATCGGCCATGTCCACGTCACCGATGGCCAGGTCCAGGAAACCGGCGACTTCGAACTCGATGGCGTGACCTTCCCCGCCGCCGAAGTGCAGCTCGAGTTCATGGACCCGGCTGCTGAAGAGGAAGGCGAGGGTGACCAAAAAACGGGGGCCTTGTTTCCCACCGGCAATCTGATCGACGAGCTTGAAGTACCCGCCGCAGGCAATTTCAAGGGCGGCAAGCTCAGGGCGACCATGCTGACGGCAGGCATCCCGACCATTTTTGTCAACGCTGCCGACATTGGCTTCACCGGCACCGAGTTGCAGGAAGCGATCAACGGCAGCCCGGACAATCTGGCCAAGATGGAAGCGATCCGCACTGCCGGCGCGCTCATGATGGGCCTGATCAAGAAGCCCGAAGAGATGGCCAAACGCCAGCATATTCCCAAGGTCGCTTTTGTCGCGCCACCGGTAAGCTACAAGGCTTCGAGCGGCAAGACCATCGACGCAGGCGACATTGATGTGCTGGTGCGTGCCATGTCGATGGGCAAGCTGCACCATGCCATGATGGGCACGGCGGCAGTCGCCATTGCCGTCGGTGCGTGTGTACCGGGCACACTGGTGAATCTGGCCGCCGGCGGTGGCGCACGCTCTGCCGTGCGCTTCGGTCACCCATCGGGTACGCTACGAGTCGGCGCCGAAGCCGCGCAAGTCAACGGCGAGTGGGCAGTGAAAAAGGCAGTCATGAGCCGCAGCGCGCGCGTGCTCATGGAAGGGATGGTACGTGTCCCGGTATGACTCGGGCGCGCTGTTTGCATCGATTTAAGTTTTGGCAGGCTATTCGCAAGTCCACTGGTTACGCTTGAATTTTTGGTAAAGGAGTTTGAAATGCTCGAAGCCTATCGTCAACATGTCGCGGAGCGCGCTGCGCTCGGCATCCCCGCCCTGCCCCTCTCGGCCAAACAGACCGCTGACCTGATCGAATTGATCAAGGCACCGCCCAAGGGCGAAGAGAAGACCCTGGTTGAACTCATCACCTATCGCGTACCCGCCGGCGTCGACGATGCCGCCAAGGTCAAGGCCTCCTACCTTGCCGCCGTAGCGCATGGCACGGAAAAGACCCCGCTGATCTCGCGCGAAAAAGCCACCGAACTGCTCGGCACCATGCTGGGCGGCTACAACGTGCACCCGCTGATCGAGTTGCTCGACGATGCCAAGGTTGGCAGCCTGGCTGCCGAAGCGCTCAAGAAAACCCTGCTCATGTTCGACGCCTTTCACGATGTGCAGGAGAAGTCTGAAAAAGGCAACGCCCATGCCAAGGCCGTCGTCAAAAGCTGGGCCGATGCCGAGTGGTTCACCTCGCGACCCGAGGTGCCCAAGAGCCTCACCGTCACGATCCTCAAGATCACCGGCGAAACCAACACCGACGACCTCTCGCCCGCGCCCGACGCCTGGAGCCGCCCCGACATTCCCCTGCATGCCTTGGCCATGCTCAAGAACACGCGCCCCGGCATCACACCTGAAGAAGACGGCAAGCGCGGCCCGGTGAAATTTTTGCAAGACCTGCGCGCCAAGGGCAATCTCGTCGCCTACGTGGGCGACGTGGTCGGCACCGGCTCGTCACGCAAATCGGGTACCAACAGCGTGTTGTGGTGGACTGGTGAAGACATTCCCTTTGTGCCGAACAAGCGTTTCGGCGGTGTGTGTCTGGGCAGCAAGATCGCCCCGATTTTCTTCAACACCATGGAAGACGCCGGCGCCCTGCCGATTGAACTCGACGTGTCCAAGATGGACATGGGCGACACCATCGAACTGCGTCCCTATGAAGGCAAGGCCTTGAAAAACGGCACCGTGATTGCCGAATTTGCGCTGCGCTCCGACGTGATTTTTGATGAAGTGCGCGCCGGTGGCCGCATTCCGCTGATCGTCGGCCGTGGCCTCACCACCAAGGCGCGTGAAGCGCTGGGCTTGCCCGTCAGTACCTTGTTCCGTTTGCCTGATGTTCCGAAAGACACCGGCAAGGGCTACACACTCGCACAAAAAATGGTCGGTCGCGCGTGTGGACTGCCTGAAGGCACGGGCA
>JANLTL010000104.1:0-2505 GCA_031362905.1 Burkholderiales bacterium
CGCGCTCCAAAACCGGCGGGCGCGCGCAGCGCATGCATGAGGTGAGCTGCTTCGTGCGTGAGGATGGCAAGTGGTATTACCTGAAGGCTGATCTGCCGGTCGGCTGAAACCCTTGGTGCGGGCAGGCCGCCCGGACAAATATGCCCCAGACTTTTATCATTGCCCTGATCAAGCACGAGACCAATACCTTTTCGCCGATTCCGACGCCGTTAGAAAAATTCGGCCACGGTCAAGGGCCGGCCTTTGGCCGCGAGGCGCGTGACCGTTTTGAAGGCACTGCCACGCCGATGGCGGCGTTCATCGACATCGCCAAGCGTGAAGGTGCCGAGATCATCACGCCAGTGGCGGCTGAATCGTGGCCGTCAGCCGCGTGCTCGCGCGCGACCTTCGAGCAACTGGTGCGGCCGCTCGAAGACGCGCTGCGCGCAGCAAAGCGCCGCGGCGGCAGCGGCGGTGCGGGCAGCGCCGGCAGCTCCGGCAGCTCCAAGGGTTGCGACGCCATCTTTCTCGATCTGCACGGCGCGATGGTGGTCGAAGACCAGCCCGATGCCGAGGGCGAAATCCTGCTGCGCCTGCGCCGCATTGATGCCACGGTGCCGATAGCGGTGACTTTCGACTATCACACCAATCTCTCGCCCGAGACAGTGCAGTGCGCGACGGTGATCACCGGCTACAAGACTTACCCGCATGTGGACATGTATGAGGCCGGGCAACTGGCGGGCGAGATTCTTGTCAATGCCATCAAGGGGCGCGTCAAGCCAGTGATGAAGTGGGGCTGGCTGCCGATCGTGCCGTCGATCATGCGCCACGCGCCGGAAGACGGACCCTCGGGCGACATTCTTGCCCTCGCACGCGCGGCGGAGATGCGTGGCGATGTGCTCGCCGCCACCCTTCTGCCAGCGTTTGCACATGCCGACACGCCTTACACCGGCGTCTCGGTTGTGGTGGTCGGCGATGCGCTCAAACCGCAGGGCGAAGCGACCGCCGCGCGCCTGTGCGAAGACATGCTGCGTATCGCAAAAGAACGCAAGGCGGGTTACGCATATCAGCGCACCGCGCTGGCCGAATCGGTGACGCGCGCGCTGACGCTGGGCAATGCCCATCAGCGTCCCGCTGACCACGGTCCGGTGCTGCTGATCGACCATTGCGACAACTGCGGCTCGGGCGGCACGCAGGATGTAATGATGGTGGTTGAAGAAATATTGCGGCAGGGCCTCGACGATGTGGCGATTGCGCCGGTCCGCGATCCCGAAGCAGTGCAGAAGATGATCGAAGCGGGCGTCGGCAACAACGTGACGCTGTCACTGGGCGGCAAGACGGACATGCCGTCGATAGGCCTCACCGGCCGGCCGCTCACCATCAGCGGCCGCGTCAAGATCATCACCGATGGCGAGATCGTGTTTCGCGGGCCTATGTATACCGGCCTTAAATCGCATCTCGGCCCTACGGCGGTTCTCGAAGTCACCGGCGCCAAGGGGCGCGCCGAAATCGTGGTGACGAGCCTGCATCACGAACCGTTTGATCTGGTGATCTTCCGCCATTGCGGCATTGAGCCGGCGAAAAAGCGCTTCATCATGCTCAAAAGCCGGATTCACTACCGCGCCGGATTCAAGCCGATTGCGAGTCACATCGTCGAGTGTCAGGGCGAAGGCGTGACCAGTGCGGATCTCTCGGTCTACCGCTACCGGTATGTGAAGGCTGACTTGTTGCTGTCGTCAGCAGCCTGAGTCAACCCAAAGGCAACTGCAAGGCAATCCGCGATAATCACTCCATGCCCGATTCCTACAATCTGTTGATCGATGTCGGCAACACCTTCGTCAAGTGGGGGCGTTACCAGACCCAACCGGTCGTGGCTGCGCAACACGGCGCGCCGCCGCCCGAAAGGGGCTGGGCGCACGCCAATTGCCTCGAATACGGCACCACCTTGCTCGATGAAATTCCTTCGCTGGTCGGCACCTTCCGCCGCTCGCCGGCGCCGCGCCACACCGTAGTCTCCAACGTGGCGGGCACCAGGCCGCGCAATACCCTGATGCACGTGCTCGAAATCTGGCCTGACGCCAAGCCGGCCTTCTGGATCGCCGCGCAGGCCGAGCAATGCGGTGTGTCGAATGGCTATCGCAATCCCGCCGCGCTCGGCACCGACCGCTGGGCGGCGATGATTGGTGCACACGTATTGCTCCCCGATCAGCCCGTGCTGGTGGTGGTCTGCGGCACGGCAACCACGATTGACCTGATCTCGCCCGAAGGCAAGTTCCTCGGCGGCAACATCATGCCGGGCGTCGGCCTGATGTTGCGCTCCTTGCACACCAATACGGCCGCGCTGCCGGATGCCGATGGCGACTATGTCGATCATCCGAATCAGACCGTCGATGCGATTGTCTCGGGCTGCCATCACGCGCAGGCCGGTGCCATCGAGCGCCTGTACCGGCGCCATCGTGCCGAGTATCACGACCTCATGTGCATCATCTCGGGCGGCTCGGGACGGGCGCTGGTGCCGCGCCTGAC
>JANLTL010000156.1:0-2098 GCA_031362905.1 Burkholderiales bacterium
TGCGCGTGTTTTTGCTGCGGCAGGGCTGGATCGCCGAACAGGGGCAGGTTGCGCTGGAGCCGGTGCCCGGTGTCGCGAGCCAGTTGAAATGCCGCGGGCAGGTGCTGGACACGACTCGCGTGGTGACCTACGAAGTGTCGATCAAGGAGCTTGGCTACGGCCCCGAGCCTTACGTGATTGCTGATGCCTTGATGGTTGCCGACGGCAAGCCGATCGTCGAAATCACCAATATGAGTCTGCGCTATGTCGGAGTGACGCGCGCACAGATTGAGGCGCTGTGGGATGCGGCGAGCAGCAGCCTGCGGACGCCGCCGCCAGAGGCCAAGGCACACTTCTCTGCGGTTGACGCGCAGGTGTCCGCCAAAAAGCCGGCGCTCTACACCTATGAGCAAGTGCTTGCCTACGCAACCGGCAATCCTTCGGAAGCCTTCGGCGCGCCCTACAGGATTTTCGACGAGGGCAACGCCGGCGGCCGCGTGATCGCGCGCCTGCCCGGCCCGCCATTTCAATTCATTGACCGCATCACCGCGATCGACTGCGAGCCGTGGAAGATCGTGGCAGACGGTGGCGTCGAGGCGCAGTACGACGTGCCCCCCGACGCCTGGTACTTCGCCGACAACCGGCAGGGCGACATGCCGTTCGCCGTGTTGCTCGAAATCGCCCTGCAGCCTTGCGGTTGGCTTGCGGCCTATATGGGCTCGGCCCTGACGAGTGACATCGACGTGTCGTTCCGCAACCTCGGCGGCAGCGCCACGCAACTGGCGCCGGTGTGGCCGGATGTGGGCACCCTCACCATCCGTGTCAAGCTCACCAAGGCATCGAGCTCGGCCGGCATGATCATTCAGTTCTTTGACTATGCAGTGCTGGCCGGCGCCACGACGCTCTACAAGGGCGATACTTACTTCGGATTTTTCCCCAAGAGCGCGCTGGAGAAGCAGGAAGGCCTGAAGGATGCCAAGCGCCATCAGCCCGCGGTGAGCGCTCTCGCCGAGGCGCGCCGCCTGCCGTTTCCCGCGGATGCACCGCTGCCGGGCGGGCGCTTGCGCCTGCTTGACGCGATTGCGGCGTGGATCCCCGATGGCGGGCCGGCGTCATTGGGCTTTATTCGCGCCACGCGCCGCGTGATGGCCGATGAATGGTTTTTCAAGGCGCACTTTTATCAAGACCCGGTGGTGCCCGGCTCGCTCGGTCTTGAATCGTTTTTGCAATTGCTCAAATTCATGGCGATGGAACGCTGGGGAACGGCTGCTAGAGCGCGTTTTGAGGCAGTGGCCTGCGGGCAGCCGCATGCATGGACCTATCGTGGTCAGGTGATTCCGGCTGATCACGAAGTCACGGTCGAAGCAGTCGTCACGATGATTGACGAGACGCAGCGGCTGATGCGCGCTGACGGCTTCCTGATCGTCGATGGCCGCGTGATTTATGCCATGAACGACTTCACCGTACAGCAAGTGTTGGCGCACTGAGCACCCACTGATCACCATGCCGCTGCGATATCAACGCGTCCAACTCACTGCCATGGGCTATGAACTCGGCCCGCAGATTGTGACCTCGGCCGAGATCGAGGCGCGTCTGGCGCCGGTGTATCAACGCCTCCACCTGCAGGCCGGGCAATTGGAGGCCTGGACCGGCATTGTCGAGCGCCGCTGGTGGCAACAAGGGGCGCGTTTGTCGGATGGCGCCACCAACGCGGCGCGCAAGGCGTTGGCCAAGAGCCGTGTGAAGCCGTCCGACCTCGGCGTGCTGATTTACGCCGGCGTGTGCCGCGAGAGTTTTGAGCCGGCCACCGCTTGCGCTGTGGCCGATGCCCTCGGTGTGCGCGGCGCTGCGTCGGTGTATGACGTGAGCAACGCCTGCCTCGGCGTGCTCAACGGCATGCTTGATGTTGCCAACCGCATTGAACTGGGACAGATTCGCGCCGGCCTGGTGGTGTCGTGCGAGTCGGCACGCGAGATCAACGAGATCGTGATGGCGCAGCTGCTGGGAGCGGCAACTTCCCCACCGGGCATGGATGTTTTCGCCGAGGCGCTCGCCACGTTCACCGGCGGATCGGGTGCCGTGGCGATGTTGTTGACCGATGGCTCGTTTGGCGGTGAAG
>JANLTL010000225.1:0-1863 GCA_031362905.1 Burkholderiales bacterium
CGCGCTATTCGCTCTTCGCCACAACTCCGCCCTTCATGACGAAACCAACTTGCTTGAGCCGCGTGACATCAACCGTTGGATCGCCGTCAACCGCGATCAGGTCTGCCGCCTTGCCGGGCTCAAGTGTGCCGACCTCTTTATCAATGCCGAGCAGCCGCGACGCGTTGACGGTTGCCGCCTCAATCGCGGCAATCGGCGTCATCCCGTGCTTGACAAGTAATTCAAATTCATCGGCATTGCGGCCATGCTTTGAAACCCCCGCATCGGTGCCGTAAGCAATTTTCACGCCCGCCGGATAGGCTTTCTCGACATTCTTACCAGTGATCGAAATACGGTAGCGCACCTTGGCCAGCACATCGGGTGGGTAGGCGTTCGGGTCTTTGGCCAGCCGCTCAAGATAGCCGTTCACCGTCGAAAGCGTTGGCACCAGATACGCACCGTTCTTTTTGAACAGGCGGATGCTTTCATCATCAAGCAAGGTGGCATGTTCAATCGAATCAGCGCCCGCTGCAAGTGCTGCGTTCACGCCGTCGGCACCGTGCGCGTGAACCGCCATTTTCTTGCCGTAGAGGTGGGCGGTATCAACCAGCGCCTTAACCTCATCATCAAAAATCTGCCGCCCAAGGCCAGCGCCGATCCGGCTGTTCACCCCGCCAGTTGTTGCGATCTTGATGACATCAACCCCGCGCCGGATTTGCAAGCGCACCGCCCGCCTGCAACTTTCGGTGCCATCGCACAGATTATCCTGATTGATCGATCCGTGCAGATCCTCGTTGAGGCTGAGCGTGGCGTCCATATGCCCGCTGGTGGTTGAGATCGAGCGGCCGGCATCGAGAATGCGTGGCCCCGGCAATTGCCCCGCTGCAATCGCATCGCGCAGCGCGAGCGTCACCCCGTCACCGTCACCCAGATTGCGCACGGTGGTAAAACCAGCAAGCAACGTCTTCTTCGCATTGCCCGCCGCGCGGTAAGCGGCGGTCGCCTTGCTCTGCGTCAGCGATTCGACCAGCGCCGCCGTCCCGCCCGCATCGGAATCGAGATGAACATGGCTATCGATCAGACCGGGCAAAACGAAGCGCGTCGACAGGTCGATAAGCTGAGTGCCAGCGGGCGCGGGAACGAGGCCGGGGAGGATTTCGGCAATCTTGCCATCGCGGATGACGAGGGTGGAAGCCTCGCGCACTGGCTGTCCGGGGCGATCAAGGAGGCGGCCCGCGTGGATGTAGGTGGTGGGGGATGTCTCTTGCGCTTGGGCGGGGAGGGCGGTGAACATAGCGACCAAGGCGATGGTATAAACTGAGTTTTTCATGGCTGTATTGCCCCCTGAAGCTTTTTTGAAAAATGGCGGAATTCTCAGTAAGTTGACACTGAGTCGGTAGTAAGGATGATCTGCGCATATGAGCAGAGCTCGGCTAGCAATATGCGCAATCAAGCTGCTTGAGATAAACATGATGAGGAAGGTAGGCGATTTTCGCCAAAATAGGACAGAAAAAAATGCGTGTAACGATACAGCCCTTTGTATGCGTAGACCCGGTCGCCGCCAGTCGCTAAACCATTGATATGACAACTACCACAATCTCCCCTTCCGAAGCCGCGCATTTTGGTGCGCTTGCCGCTGATTGGTGGAACCCTAAGGGCTCCTCCGCGATGCTGCACAAGCTTAATCCGGTGCGGCTTGGCTATATCCGCGCGCAGATCAATCTACATTTCGGGGCGGATGCCAAGGCGCTTAGGCCGCTTGCCGAAATGACAGCACTTGATGTCGGCTGCGGGGCTGGGCTGCTAACCGAGCCGCTCGCGCGGATGGGCGCGGCGGTAACCGGGGTTGACGCTGCGCCTGAAAACATCGCTGCGGCGAAGGTG
>JANLTL010000258.1:0-5060 GCA_031362905.1 Burkholderiales bacterium
GCCACGCCGTGCCGAGCCAGGCGCCTTGCGCGCCCATCGTCAGCGCAGCGGCGATTTGCGCGCCGTGGCCGATGCCGCCGGCGGCCAGTACCGGAATGTCGCCAGCAGCCTGCACGATCTGCGGCACCAGTGAAAAGGTGCCCACCGGGCCGGTATGGCCACCTGCGTCATTGCCTTGTGCAACCAGCACATCGACACCTGCAGCGCGCGCAGGCGCGACATGACGCACCGAGCCAATCAAGGCAAAGCTGGTTTTGCCGCGCGCCCTCGCCGCGGCAATCACTTCGCGCGGCAGGCCCACCGCGGTGGCGATGGCATTCACATCGGACGCCAACACCGCCTCAGTCTGCTCGCGAAACAGCTTCTTGTTGCGCACCACGTGCGAGAAAAAGTGCGGTTTGGTCTGGTCCGGCACTGCGTACTTGACGCGCAAGCCTTCGACGAATGCCACGCTCGCTGCAGGCAGCTTGGCCTTGGCCGACTCGCGGTCAGGCTCATCGGCGGCCAGGGCCGGATACATCACATCCACACCAAACGGCCGTGCCCCGATGCGCGCACGGATTTCCTTGAGATCGGCTTCGATGCGCTCGGGCGTTTCGCGCGCGGCGCCGTACACCGGAAAGCCGCCGGCCTGAGCGAGCGCCACCGTGACATCGACCGAATGCGAAAAGCCGAAGATCGGCACCTCGATGCCGAGGCGTTCACACAGCGGATTGCGCAGGCTCATGCCACCTCCCCCATCATCTCCAACGCCATCAGTCGAGCTTGATGTTGCCGGCTTTGATCACGGCCGCCCACTTGTCGGTGTCAGAGGCAATCAAGCGCGTCATTTCAGCCACTGTCATCGCTTGTCCCACCTCACCGCCAAGCTTTTCAATTTTCTCCCTGACGTCAGGCATGGCCAGCACCTTGGAGAAATCGGCATTGATTTTGTCGAGCACCTCTTTGGGTGCACCGGAACGGGTAAAAAATGCGTACCAGGGCAACACCCCTGCCTCGGCGTAGCCGGCTTCCGCCATGGTCGGTACATTGGGCAGCTGTTTTGAGCGCTGCGGGCTGATCACGCCAAGCGCTTTGAGCTTGCCGCTTTGCACATGCTGCGTAATCAAGCCAATCGAGGCGAAGGCAACGTCAAGCTGCCCGCCGATCAGGTCGGTAATGACCTGCGGCTGGCCCTTGTAGCCGATCGAGGTGAGCTGGATGCCGGCTACCTGCTTCAACAATTCTGTCGACAGGTGAATTGATGAACCGGTACCGGGATTGCCATAGTTCATGCCCGGCTTGGCCTTGGCCATCGCGACGAACTCCTTGAGCATATTGGCGGGGGAATTGGCCGGCACCAGGATGGCCGAGTTGCTCCAGGCGGCAATGCCGAGCCCGTTGAAATCCTTCTTCGGGTCCCAGCTGGCATTGGTCGACAAGCTCGGGTTCGCCGTCAGCGCCGGGCCGGTAATGAGCCAGGTGTAGCCGTCTGGCGCAGCTTTGGCCACCGCATCGGTGCCGATGTTCGAATTGGCGCCCGGACGCGCTTCGGTGATGAAGGGTTGGCCCCACATCATCGAGAGCTTGTCGGTGATGACGCGCCCGACCACGTCGACAATGCCGCCGGCCGGATAGGGCACGATCACGCGCACCGGTTTGTTCGGAAACGCGCCTTGCGCGCAGACGTCAAGCGAGCACGCCGCCAGAACGAGAGTCAGGATGTTCGCTATGCTGTGCATGTACCGGTCTCCGACGTTATTTGAATGGACTATACCTGATGAACTTTGAACCTTCTGCGCGCGCCGCGCACTGGCGCGACCGCGTTCAGCAATTCTTCGATGCCGAAATCCTGCCGCGCAACCGCGAGTGGCATGCCCACGTGGTGAAACGCGGCGAACCGGCGCCCTTCATGCCGGCCCTGCGCGACAAGGCTCGCGCTGCCGGATTGTGGAACCTCGCCCTTCCCGATCTCGCCGAAGGGGAGCCTGGCACAAGGCTCACCAATCTCGAATATGCACCCATCGCCGAAATCCTCGGTCGTGTGTTCTGGGCCTCGGAAGCCTTCAACTGCCACGCGCCCGATGTGCCCAACATGATCACGCTGCAACACGCCTGCACACCGGCGCAGAAGGAGCGCTGGCTCAGACCGCTGCTCAACGGCGAGACACGCTCGGCATTCGCCATGACCGAACCGGCCGTCGCGTCGTCGGACGCCACCAACATCGCCTGCACCCTGACGCTTGACGGTGACGCCTACGTCATCAACGGCCGCAAATGGTTTTCCACCGGGGCTGCACATCCACGCTGCTCGATGCTGATGGTGATGGGACGAATCGGCGAGCAAGCAGGCGCCGCCGCCAAGGGCGATGCTGCCGCAGACGCAGCCGCAGGCATTCACCGCACCAGCCGTCATTCGATGATCATGGTGCCGATGGACGCCCCCGGGGTGCGCCTGGTGCGCAACATCCGTTGGATGGGCTGCGATGATCATGTGGCCCCGATCGGCGAACTCGATTTCGTCGATGTACGCGTACCGAAGGAGAACCTGCTCGGCAATCCCGGGGACGGCTTCAAGCTCGCCCAAGTGCGCCTCGGTCCGGCGCGCGTGCACCATTGCATGCGCTCCCTCGGCCTGTGCGAGATGCTGATACAACTCATGATGGCGCGCGCCTCCGAGCGTCGCGCCTTCGGGCGCATGGTGATTGACTACGATACGGTGCAGCGCTGGATCGCCGAAGCGCGCGTCGGCATCGAGCAGGCGCGCCTGCTCACCCTGCGTTGCGCCTGGCTGCTCGACCGCGACGGACATCAGGGCGCATGGCGCGATGTCTCGCTGGTGAAGATTGCCGTGCCCAACTTGTTGCAGACCATCGCTGACCGCGCGATTCAAGTGTTCGGTGCCATGGGCGGCTCGGATGACACGCCGATCCATCAGGCCCTCGCCTGGGCACGCCTGCTGCGCATCGGCGACGGGCCGGATGAAGTGCACTACCGGCAGATATTCAAAATGGAGCCGCCGGCACCGTGGCGTGTGGCGGATTCGCCGTATGTCATGCCAGCACCGGATTGAAACGCGCGCGGCGCAGGGCCGTTCGAGTTTTCCGAGACCTGGCCGTCCAACACTGACGGCCGGTTTCAACTGCGCCCGGTGGCACTGACCCAGGCTGGCAGCTGAACGCTGCCAGGAATCAGCGGGAGTGACTCAAGGCGACATGCGGCGGGTTGAGCATCAATGCATGCCGCTTACTACTGACTTCAGCGCCTCAATCAGCAGGCGGCTGGCCGGGCTCATTGAGCCGCGCCGCCGCCGCGTGATGCCGACCGCGCGCACCCAGTCAATGCCGGTTACTTTGAGCGCTGTTAGCTGACCGGCTCGCTCTTCCCAGTACATCAGCTCACGCGGAATGAAGGTGAGCAAATCACTTTGCATCACCAGCGATTTCATCAGCACGGTGGAGGTGGTCTCGACCATTGCCTCGGGCGGCGGCAACTGATGGGCGGCAAACAAATCGTCCAGGGCGAGCCGCTCCAGCTCGCGCCGCCGGGCCAACACCCAGCGCTGCGGCACCAGTTCGGCAAGCGTCACGCTGCGGCGGCGAGCCAGCGGGTGTGCTGCACGCACCACCACGGCTCCTGATTCGGTCATCAACTGTTCGTGCGCCAGATCAGCGTCGGCGGGCCGGCCAGGCACTGACGACAGGGCGAAATCGACCTCGCCTTGCTTGACCCAGGGCATCAATGTTTCGTTGAGGCCGTAAAGCACCGTCACCTTTAAATCAGGATGCGTTTTCATCAGCAGCAAGAGGGCGCGCGGCAGCACGCGGGTGGCCTCAGCCGGGCCGCATCCGAGCAGCACATGACCGCGCGTCGCGCCCTTGAGGGCGTCGATCTCGCTGATGGCATTGCGCAATTCGGCCTCCATTGCGCTGCCGTGCGACATCAGCGCCTCGCCAAAGGGGGTCGGCTTGACGCCGAAGCGACCGCGTTCGAGCAGGCGCACCCCGAGGGATTTCTCCAGCGCCTTGAGACTTTTTGAAAGCGCCGGTTGCGAAATCCCCAAATCGGCAGCCGCTTCGGTCAGGTTGCCGCGCCGCGCTGCCGCGAGAAAGAGTTGAATTCGCCGGTAATCCATAACCAATGGTAATGTAAAAAGCATGGATGGTTGTTGTATTCATCCGGGCAGAGAGCTATTGTTCTCCATTGACTCATCCACCCTGCACCGGTTTTCTCATTGGAGTTGCCATGATCCACGAAGCTATCCCCAACCTGCAAAAATTTGTCGAGCCGGACCGCGTACACCGGCTGGTCTATACCGACCCGGACATCTTTGAACTCGAGATCAAAAACATCTTCGAGAAAATCTGGGTCTATTGCGGCCACGAGTCGCAGGTGAAAAAACCCGGTGACTACTACACCGTGACCATTGGCCGCCAGCCGATGGTCATGGTGCGCGGTAAGGACATGCAGGTGCGCGTGCTGCACAACCGCTGCCCGCATCGCGGTGTGCAACTGTGCGGCAACACGCATGGCAATACCGGCAGCAATTTCGTCTGCTCCTACCACGCCTGGAGTTTCCAGCTCGACGGCAAGCTCGAAGCCATCCCGCTGATGAAGGGCTACGACGGCACACGCATGACGCGCGACAACCCGGATTGCAACGTCAAGGCCGCTGCGCGCGTCGAGTCCTATCGCGGCTTCGTGTTCGCGAGCCTGTCACCCACCGGCCCGTCGCTCACCGAGTTTCTCGGCGAAGCCCGCGTTGGCATTGACGACATGTGCGACCGCTCACCCGAGGGCGAAGTGGAAGTCGTGCCGACCTGCCATCGCGTGATCCAGCATTCGAACTGGAAATTTTTCATGGAGAACCAGCTCGACTCCCTGCACCCGTCAGTGACGCACCAGTCCACCGGAGTCGCAGCGGGCCGCGTCGAGAAGGAGATCGCGGCTGCAGGCGGCAAGGCGCCGCTCTATTACCACTACCTGTCCACCTTCGCCTCGACCTTCGAGCAGTGGGACAACGTGCAGACCATCAACTACCCGTACGGGCACGGCCTGCTCAAGGCCTACATGGGTCTGCG
>JANLTL010000268.1:0-5136 GCA_031362905.1 Burkholderiales bacterium
CGCTTGCTTGGCCTGACCGCCACAGCAGCAATGACCTGCTTGCCGGCCACCCAGGCCTGGGCGCAAATAGCAGACGCGGCCGCCTATCCGGCGCGTGCGGTGCGCCTTGTGGTGCCCTACGGCCCGGGCGGCGTCTCCGACATCATCGGCCGTGTGCTGGCGCAGAAAATGAGCGAGACACTCGGACAATCGATGGTGGTCGACAACCGCGCTGGCGCGGGCGGCATGGTCGGTACCGGTGCGGTCGCCAAGTCGGCGCCCGACGGCTACACCGTGGTGCTCTCGTCTCTGAGCGCCTATGCGATCGGGCCGCGCATGGTCAAGGCCCAGCCCTACGACCCGGTGAATGACTTCACCGCGATCGGCGCGGTGGCGCTCACCCCGACCATTCTCACCGCCGGCACCGACGCGCCGTTTCGCAGCGTGCGCGAGCTGGTGACCTATGCCAAGGCCAATCCGGGCAAACTGAACTACGGCTCATCAGGCATTGGCAGTGTGGCCCACATTTCGGCCGAGTTGCTGCGCAATGCGGCGGGTGTGGAGCTGGTGCATGTGCCCTACAAGACCGCGGCGGCCTCTTACCCCGACATGATCTCGGGCAATCTCGCCATGGTGTTTGACGCCCTGCCCTCGGCCATTGTGCATGTGCGCAGCGGCAAGGCGCGCCCGATTGCAATGATGTCGGAGCGCCGCTCGCCGCTGTTGCCTGAGGTGCCGACCTTTGCTGAAGCTGGCTACCCGGCCGTGACGCTGCGCCTGTGGGTGGGGCTGCACGGCCCGGCGGGCATGCCCGCTGCCATCGTGCAAAAAATCAACGATGCACTCGCGAAAGCCTTGGCCGCGCCGGACTTGCGCGAACGCTTTGCGGCAGTCGGGGCGGACCCGTTCACCGCCAGCGCGCGCGATTTCGCCGCGATGATCAAGCAGGATGTTGAGTCGCTGGCGCGCACCATGGATGCGGCGGGGATCAAGGCCGAATAGTCATCGGTCTGAAACGCGCTCGCACCAACGGTTTCGGGAGATGCATCTCTGAAAACGTCTCCCAGAGCCATTGTTGGCGCGTCAAACGGAATGATCCGGCTTGCGGCCTGCCAGCACTGCCCGGCAATTGTTGAAGATCTGCTTGAGTTCATCAAGCACGCCAAAGCGTGACCCGCCGGCGAAATGCGGGGTCAGGATGACGTTGGACAACTGCGCGAGCTTGTCGGCGGCCAGGCGCGGCTCTTCCCAATGCACATCGAGCCCGGCGCCGGCGATCAGGCCGGTGGTCAGCGCGGTGTGGAGGTCATCCTCGTTGACCAGCTTGCCGCGACTGGTGTTGATGAAAAACGCGCTGCGCTTCATCGCCTTGAAGGTGTCGAGATTGATCATGCCGCGATTGGCCGGCAGGTTGGCGGCGGTGACCGAGACAAAGTCAGATTGTGCGAGCAGATCACCGCGCTCGGCGAAGCCGACGCCCAATTCCTTCTCCTTGGCTGGGGCCAGGCGATTGCGATTGTTGTAGATCACCTTCATGCCAAACCCGCGTGCAATGCCTGCCATGATCGAGCCGACTTCACCCAGACCGATCACGCCAAGGGTCTTGCCGAAGAGGCCCGAGAGCGGCGTGGTGCCAGTCCAGTTGTAGGCCACCGCATCGACCGGCTTGACCAGCGCCTGGTTCCACTCGCCGGCACGAATCTGCGCATCGGCACGCAGCAGTTGCTTGGCCAGCGCCAGCATCATCAAAATGCCGTGCTCGGCGGTGTAGATCAGGGTGAGCCGGGGAATGCACGAGACATGGATGCCGCGCGTTTTTGCGGCGTCAAGGTCGATGCCTTCGGAGCGCTGGCCCATGCGCTGGATCAGACGCAGATTGGGGGCGGCGTCCATGCGCGCGGCATCGACCGTGCCGCTGCGGAAGATGATCACGCTGGGATTGGCATGGAGCAGTTCAGCGGGCGTCGCTGTCAAGCCGGGCACGATCACGCCATCGGCGGGGTGCAGCCCGTGCGCGGCGTCATAGACCGCTTGCGGGTCTACCGGCTCCGGTGCGAAAAAGGCACGCACCCAGTCGTCGCTCACCTCGGGCGGACGCGACAGCGCGTAGCGACCAAGGCGAATGACGTGGTCATCATCGAGAAAGACGATCTTGTGCTCGGCCATTTGATGTGACATTTCCCTTGATCTGGCCGGTGATATTACTATGTGCTTTAGCGTGTTTTGTGTGGGTCAATGCGACTCTTCAGACACGCATCAACCGGGAGCGTTTTGTGCGATTCAGCGACAAGGTGGCGGGCATCAAGGTCGAATAGGCGGTTCACCGGCACTCGCGTGATGCTACTTCTGCCATCTGGTGCCGTCTGCATCGCGGCACCGCTTCCCGCCGCCACCCGCCGCCACCTAAAGAGGAAGCATGAGTACCAGCAGCTCGTCTGACACCCGCAACACCCTCGCCGGGCAACTCGCCCGTCTCGTCACCTCCACTGCCGTAGCAGACATCCCCGCCCTCGCCTGCGAGCGCGCCAAGATGAGCATTGCCAGCACGATCGCGAGCGCAGCCATGGGCATCCGTATTCCCTCGGCAGCGGCGGTGCGGGCCGTCGAGCAGGACAACGGCGGCGCACCACACGCAACGGTCTGGTTTGACGGCGGCAAATTGCCGGTCGCGAGTGCCGCGCGCGTCAACGCCATCGCCAGTGATGCTGCCGCGTCGGATGACAGCGACATGCGCTGCATCGCGCACATCGGCACCATCGCCTCCACCACCTCGATTGCGATGGCGGAGAAACTCGGCCGCAGCGGCCACGACGTGCTCACCGCCATGGTGCTCGGCTATGAGGTTGCCGGTCGCATCGACGAAGCGCTCACGCCGGGGCGCATGCAGCGCGGCTTTCACGGCTCGGTCTCGACCGTGTTCAGTGCAGCGGTCGGCACCGGCACATTGTTGCGCCTCACCGAGCGGCAAATGACCCACGCCATCGCGCTTGCCGCCACCTCCATCGGCGGCCTGGCGATCGCTGCCGACACCAGTTGCGCGCGCGAATATCACGCCAGCCTGTCGGCCATGCTCGGCACCCAGGCCGCGCTCGCAGCGGCGCGCGGCTTTGAATCCGAAGCGGCGTCGCTCGACGCACCGCGCGGATTCCTGGCCGCGATGGGCGGACAGGCGCTTGAAGACATCACGACCGGCTGGGGCGAGTCGTGGGACATCGTTACCGACATGGCGATCAAGCTGATGCCGGGTGGCCATCTGTTTCATGCTATCGCCGAAGCAGCAGCGATGGCAGCAATCGAAGGCAATTTGAATCCGCACGAGGTTGAGAGCATCACCATCTCGGCGGCGCAAATGCGTGACTGGGGCAGCAAGGCGCATCCGCGCGACCTGATCGGCGCCGCGCACAGCGTGGTCTATTTCGCCGCCGCCTCGGTCGCCGACCGCCGCTTCACCTGGGAGCACATGACCGAAGCCAAGATGACCGAGCCGCTGATCATGGCCTTGCAGGACAAGGTGGTGTTCGATGCGAACCCGCCGCCGCTGCCCGATCGCTTCACCCACCGCCATGGCGGCACCGTGACGATCAGGATGCGTTCCGGTGCAACGCACACGCACACCTGCAAGGCCGCGCGTGGCTCGGGGGCACGCGGGGTCGAGTGGGCCGATGTAGATGACAAATACCAGCGGCTGGTTGCACAGTCACGGTTGCCGGCAGCAGGTATCGCAGCGAGCCTCGATGCGATCCATGGCTTCGACAAACTCGACTCCATGCAGACGCTGATGAATCTGCTGACCGTTCGCGCTTAGCGCCAATACGCAGCGATGACGCCACTCTCCAGCCGACTGTAGAGCATTGCATGCTCGCACCGACCGGCTCTTCCATTCGTTTTCTGCTACATTCATTGCGCTCAGCTCGGAAGTTGGTGCGCCTTGTATCGGGCCTTGCAACGACTACATGATCCAGACCAGCTACCCCGAGAATCGGCGCAATACACTTGGCGGCACCATGACCACCCTTAAGTTTTTGCGGAAAATATTTCCAGTGGTAGCGTTGCTGCTAGCTGGATGTGCGTCCGAGGTCACTCGTCAATCAACCACCCTCTCGCCCGTCGCGCCTTCGCCAGCGCGGCAATACCTGGTCCAGCAAAGCGTATTGGTACGCTTTGATTCCGGGTACGACCGTACTATTCAGGCTGGCACGACGTTTTTGGAGATTGGTGCGTTGAAACAGGGCAAGGTACTCAAGCCAACCAACGCGGTCTTCACGATTGAGGGTGCCCATGTCCACGAAGCCTACCCGGTAGTCAATGAGAATCGCATCGTCGGGTTTTATTTGCCCGTTGAACAAGCTTTCGCGCAGTTGTCAAATCCTGTCACTCTATCAATAGAAGAAAAGGGGATTCAAAAATGAAAATGCTTCGACTGTGGTTCCTGGCAGGTCTGGTGGCTTTGCTTTCTGCATGCGCGAGCGGCCCGAAAATGATGGAAGTGAAGTCATCGATTCCGCCGCTAAAGTCCAACGAAGGACGTATCTATTTTTATCGGGTCGCGAGCATGGTAGGCGCCGCCATCCAACCCTCTATCTCATTGAACGGCACTGTGGTCGGTGAATCGAAACCGGGAGGGTTCTTCTTTGTAGATCGCGCGCCGGGTTCCATCGAGGTTGTGACCGCCACTGAAGTCGAACGAAAACTGACCTTTACGCTGGCGGCTAGTGAAACGCGGTACGTCCGCACAACGACAAGCTTTGGAGTCGTTGTAGGTCGCGTTCAAGCAGGGCTGGTGGACAGAGCAGAAGCCGAGAAGGAGTTGGAAGAAACCAGCTACACCGGTGTACCGCTCGGCAAATAGCGCTGCTGGCCCAGCGGGTTTCGACGCTCACGCCGATCTCGCCTCCCTCTTCATGAGTGCGCGTACGCGGTTTGTCGTCCAAGGCACCGCAGCCACGCGCCTTAATCATTCTGCCGCGCAGACTCCTGGGCCAACACTGGCCGGCAAGCGGCATCAAGCGCCACAAAAAGGAAAAAAAATGTCCACCGTACACATGTTGCAAATGACCAAGGGCCAGGACGTGACAAGCGCCCTGTATGCTTACCTGGCGGACAAGAAATGGAAAGGTGTCGTGATCGTTGGCGGCATCGGCTCGGTTACCAGCATGA
>JANLTL010000271.1:0-7060 GCA_031362905.1 Burkholderiales bacterium
TGCTCGATCATGATCTGGTCGGCGCTGACCAGCGGCAGATCCGGTGCGAGTCGATGGGTGACGACAGCGCCTGCGCGTTCGGCTTCGATTTCGATCAGTTCGATGACCTCTTCGATGACGGCGTTGAGGTCGCAGGTGTCACGCTGCGGTTCACGGCGCCGCAGAAATTCGCGCACCCGGCGCACCACCTTGCCGGCGCGCTCAGCCTGGGCCGTCGATTTTTCCATGGCGGCAAGCAATTCGGCCTGGTCCCACTGGCCCGATTTGAGTCGGCGTACGCAGCCCATGTTGTAGTTGGCAATCGCCGCCAGCGGCTGGTTGATCTCGTGTGCCAGGGTCGAGGCCATTTCGCCTACGCTCATCAGGCGCGAGGTCAGCAGCAGCTTTTCCTGCTGCACGCGATTGCGCTCATCCGCCTCCTTGCGATCGGTGATGTCAGACAACATCGACAGGCGCACCATCCGTCCGTCGACCCAGCGGATCGCGCGTACCCGCAGCAGATACCAGCCGCCGTGCGCCGCGTCATGCAACTCGGCCTTGTGCACTGCAGAAGGCCCGCCCGCCGCGCCCGCGAACGCCACCGTACCACCTGGCGCCGCTGCCCCGATCAGCGTGGCATCGGGAATCACCTGCGACGGGGGCGGCTGCAACTGACGCTCCACCCCGTCCATGTGGCTGCCTACGCTGAATCCGGGAAACGTTTGCAAAAAGCTTTCGTTGGCGAACAGGATCTCGCGAGACGTCGTATCCGACACCATCACCGCTGCATCGAGCGAGTCGAGCACCGTGACAAAACGTTCATGCGAAGCGACCAGGGCGGAGTCGGCCGCCAACTGGCGTGATACGCGACGCCGCAACGACACCAGGCTCCATGTCAGCACGCCACTGATCAGCAATATCAGGGCGATCAGGATCGAGCGGCCGATCAGCGAATCGGTCTTGTACGACGTGGCCGAGAGCTGCAGGTTGCGCCAGGGCAGCGTCAGCACGACGGTCTGGGTAAGGAGGTCGTAGGTTTCGCGTGCGTCGTCAACCCGAAACAATTCCTTGTGTTCGGCATCGAGCAGCGACAGCCGGTATTTCTCCATCACCGTGGATGGCACCAGGCGCTGGATCACGGAGCGCAGGGACAAGGTGATGCTGACGGTACCGTGAAACCGCCCGCGCTCGAGCACCGGGCTGTGGTACTCGATGTAGGGCTCGTTAAGGTAATCCCGGTACGGCTCGGTGTAGGTCGAGCGCGCAGTGGCGCGTGTCAGGCGCAGCATGCGTTCCTGCTCGGGCAGGGCCGGGCGCTCGCGCGTGAGGGCCGGCGCATCCTTGAATGCGGGCGCGGCCCACGCCACGGTACCGTCATCACGGGTCCAGATTGCATTGAGCACCTCCGGATTTTGGCGCAAGTAAACGTCGACTTGTTCGCTGAGCGTTTCAGGTGTCATGCCCGATGACAGCGTAGCGGCAAGGCGATCGCTGAATTCCTGATGCGCCAGCAGCTTGCGCGTGACGGCGAGTTCCGCAAGTTGCGTGTCGCGCCGCAAATTGTTGAGTTCGATTTCACGTTCGTGGCGATGTACGAACCAGAGCAAGGCCAAGATCGAGACGACGAACAGACCCAGCAGAGCATAGGGCAGCAGCCATGCCGATGCGACTCGCGCCGACCGTGGGGCAGAGTTGACCAGGCTGGCAGTGGGATGGGAGGTTTGTTTTCGTAACACTGGGATCTGGGTGAGCGCGCCGGGACCAAAATCAATAGCCGATTGGTCAATAGACGAATGGGCCCGTCGGGAGAGGATCATACTGTGATGCACCGCGTCAATTGGTACAAACCCTGTTGGCACCGCTGTTGCGATGCACCAACCCGGCAAATCAGGGTTAACCCGATGGTCAGGCGCAACCGACGGGTCTATACTTGTACCGCTGTAGCGACACGCGGGCCGCGCAGGCTGTGCACGCGAAAAATTGACAACCAGGAGACCAGCATGACCAACAACACCCAATCACGCCGCAAATTTCTTACCGGTGGTACAGCCGCCGCGACCGCTGCGGGCGTGGCGACACTCGGCTTCCCCACCATCGCCAAGGCACAAGGCCCGATCACCATGAAATGGCAATCGACCTGGCCGGCCAAGGATATCTTCCACGAATACGCCAACGACTTCGCCAAAAAGGTCAACGACATGACCGGCGGCGATCTCAAGATTGAAGTGCTGCCGGCCGGTGCCGTGGTGCCGGCCTTCGGCCTGCTTGATGCTGTCACCAAGGGTACGCTCGACGGTGGCCACGGCGTGCTGGTGTACCACTACGGCAAGCAGAACGCACTGGCCCTATGGGGTTCCGGCCCGGCCTTCGGCATGGACGCGCAGCAGTTGATGTCGTGGCACAAATACGGCGGCGGCAAGGAGTTGCTCGCCAAGCTCTATGCGTCGATTGGCGCCAATGTGGTGTCCTTTCCCTACGGCCCCATGTTTACCCAGCCGCTCGGCTGGTTCAAAAAGCCGGTCACCAAATCGGCCGACCTGAAGGGTCTCAAATACCGTACCGTCGGCATCTCGATTGACGTGTTTACCGCCATGGGTGTGGCGGTCAATGCGCTGCCCGGCGGCGAGATTGTGCCGGCCATGGACCGCGGCCTGCTCGACGCGGCCGAGTTCAACAACATGACGTCGGATCGCCTGCTCGGCTTCCCGGATGTCTCCAAGACCTGCATGCTGCAAAGCTTCCACCAGAACGCCGAGCAGTTCGAGATCATGTTCAACAAGACCAAGTACGACGCACTGCCGGCCAAAATGCGCGCCATCATCGAGAACGGTGTCGAAGCGGCTTCGCAGGACCTTTACTGGAAAGCCATTGACCGCTATTCCAAAGACTACGTCGAGCTGCAAACCAAGGACAAGGTCAAGTTTTACAAGACGCCTGACTCGATCCTGCAGGACCAGCTCAAGGGCTATGACGCGGCGGTCAACAAGCGCAAGGACAACGCGCTGTTCAATGAAATTGTGGCATCGCAAAAAGTCTTCGCCGAACGCGTCGTCAAGTGGGATCTTGACAACAATGTCAATCGCCGCATGGCCTACAACCACTACTTCGGCAAAAAGGCTTAGGTTGTAGAGTCTGTTCCAGCCATCCGGCCGCAACGCCGGGTGGCTTTTTTTTAACCGGTGTATTGGCACCGGTTTACTCTGCGACCGACTTCATTCGAAGTCCGTCGGCCCTCTCACTCTTGGTGTGTTCGCGCGGATTGACCTGCCATGCAAAAACTGTTGCTGTCCATCGACCGGCTCTCCACCTGGGTGGGTCAGGCGTTCTCCTGGGTGATCGTCCTGCTGACCCTCCATATCTCGTGGGAGGTGTTCTCACGTTACGTGCTCAACAACCCGCGCGCCTGGGCTTTTGACGTCATGATCATGATGTACGGCACCCTGTTCATGATGGCCGGCGCCTATACGCTGTCCAAGAATGGCCATGTTCGCGGTGACGTGCTTTACAGCTTTTTCAAGCCGCGCACCCAGGCCACGCTGGATCTGATTCTCTATTTTCTGTTCTTTATTCCCGGCGTGATTGCGCTGACCTTTGCCGGGTGGGAATACGCCGCTGACTCATTGCGCATCAATGAGCATTCCAATATCACGGCCGACGGGCCGCCGGTGTACCCGTTCAAGATGATCATTCCGCTCGCGGGCGCATTCTTGCTCGCGCAAGGCATCGTGGAAATCGTGCGCTGTGTGATCTGCATCCGACAGGGTGAGTGGCCCTCGCGCGAGCAGGATGTGGAGGAAGTGGACGTCGAGAAGCTCAAGGTCATGGTGCACGCCGAAGACATCAACGCCATTGCGGAGCCGCGCAAATGACGATTCGCAAAGAATTGTGGTTTGGCTTCAGCCTGATGGCGGTCATCATTCTGGTTACCGTCATTTTCATGCCGTGGAGCACCATGACGAGCGGTCACCTTGGCCTGCTGATGCTCTCGCTGGTGGTGGTGGCGATCATGCTCGGTTTCCCCACTGCGTTCACGCTAATGGGCATGGGCGTGTTTTTCGCGTGGCTGTCCTATCGCGGGGTTAATCCTGATGTTGCGGTCAAGCACACGCTCGATTTGATGGTGCAGCGTACCTACGCCGTGATGTCGAACGACGTGCTCATTGCGATTCCGCTATTCGTGTTCATGGGTTATCTGGTTGAGCGCGCCGCGCTAATCGAAAAATTGTTCAAGAGCCTGCACCTGGCAATGGCACGCGTGCCAGGCTCACTTGCGGTGGCCACCATCGTCACCTGCGCGATCTTTGCCACTGCCACCGGTATCGTCGGTGCCGTGGTCACCTTGATGGGGCTGTTGGCGTATCCGGCGATGCTCAAGGCCGGCTACAACGCCAAGGTCGGTGCCGGCGCGATCACGGCGGGCGGCTGCCTCGGCATCCTGATCCCGCCATCGGTGCTGCTGATCGTCTACGGCGCGACCGCCGGTGTGTCGGTGGTGCAACTTTACGCTGGTGCGTTTTTCCCTGGCCTGATGCTCGCCGCACTCTACGTAGGCTACATCATCGTGCTGGCCTTGATCAAGCCTGAGCTGATGCCGCCCCTGCCTGAAGCGGAACGCAAGGTGGTGCTGCCGCCGCTCGCAGCGGCGCTGGCGGCGAGAGGTCGCAATGCGCTGACCGGCCTGATGGGTGGTTTTGGCACCGGCCGCAGCGGCAGCGCGGTGCTGGGGCAGTTGTTGATCAGTCTGGCCCCGTTGGTGGTGGTGGTTTCCCTGCTTGGTACGGTCTACTACTCGCTGACCTCTCCGGTCGTGGTTGATGACACTGCCGGTCTGGTGCAGGCGGGGGGATCGTTTGCCGCCGAAGAAAATGAACGCAAGCCGGAAGCAGGTGGCCTCGCCGAACCGAAGGAAGAATCAACCGGTCTTGCGGAGCCCAAGGAAGAGTCCACTGGCCTGGCCGAACCCAAGGCCGAGAGTAGTGGTCTGACGGAGCCCAAGGGCGCAGGTGGCGGCTCGACTGAACCGAAGGCAAACGCATCTCCTCCTGCCTCCGCCGCTGCACCGGGAACCGCCAGCGTGGCCGCCAAGAGTGCCGCGGCGGCGAGCGCGAAGGCGGCAGACAAGCCAGCAGCGGCAGTGGTTGCCGGACCGCGGGTCGATGCACCTCTGTGGTTCTGGTGGGTGGCGGGGGGCTTCGTCCTCGCACTCGCTCTGCTTTATTGGCTCTGGACCTGGGAGCGTCTGGAGATTTTCAAAATGCTGCTCGGCTCATTCTTTCCGCTGGCTGTGCTGATTCTGGCAGTACTCGGCTCCATCGTCTTCGGCCTGTCGACCCCGACCGATGCGGCCGCGGGGGGGGCTTTTGGCGGCTGCCTGCTGGCAGCCGCCTACCGCTACATGGCATTGCGCAAGGCGCCATCGCCGATCGGCGCGACCGTGCGCGAATTGGGCGGCATCATCAAGGAGTCGTCGTTCCTGACCGCCAAGACCAGCGCGATGGTGTGCTGGCTGTTCGTCGGCTCGTCGATTTTCTCGGCGGCGTTCGCGCTGCTGGGGGGGCAGGAACTCGTGGAGAAATGGGTGCTCTCGCTGGGACTGACGCCGATCCAGTTCATGATCCTCGCGCAGTTCATCATCTTCATCCTGGGCTGGCCGCTGGAGTGGACCGAGATCATCGTGATCTTCATGCCGATTTTCATTCCGCTGCTGCCCAAGTTCGGCATCGACCCCTTGTTTTTCGGCCTCCTGGTCGCGCTTAACCTGCAGACCGCGTTCCTGTCGCCACCGGTGGCGATGGCGGCGTTTTATCTCAAGGGCGTGTCGCCGCCGCATGTGACGCTCAACGCGATCTTTGCGGGCATGATGCCCTTCATGGGTATTCAGGTGGTTGCGCTGATCCTGCTTTATGTGTTCCCCGAGATTGGGCTGTGGTTGCCCAAAGTGCTGTATGGGCGCTGATCGGCGCGAGACCTCGCGCCGCTGCTGTTAGGAATCGGATTTGGCAGACGGCGCGCGAAAGCGCTGCCACATACCCAGCGTCTTGTTGCGAATATAGAGCGTGGCGACAAGTCCGCCACCGACCACGATGGCGGCCATCACCATTGAGGGCGTGCTGCCGTTGCGGGATGCGATCCACAGCGCAAACAGGCCGAGCCCCGGGATCACCACCTGCCAATACTCGGCGGGATGCACGTTCATCTCGACTTCGGCGTTGCAATGCGGGCAGCGCATGGCGCGGCGGTTGCCCTCGTGGGCAATCCGTTCAGACTTGATGGTTTTGGGCGAGATGCCGAGTTGGCAGTGCGGGCAGTTCCAGAGCATGGCAGATAGAGAATCGCTAGTGGGTTGAGTCGTTCATTTTGTCATGATTGATGCTACGCTACACTGGGCTACGCTGTGAAGGCCGGTCAGCAACCTGCAAGACACCGAATATGACGTTGCCATTCTTTACGCACATCAAGCATCACCAGCAGCCCGGTGCGGGATGGCGGCGCATGCGCACAGGATGACGAAGTTATTTGACTGGTTCGTGCCACAGCGCGTGCGCGCGGATGCCGCTGCGGTCGAGCGCTTTCGCGGCGTCGCCAAGGCGCTGCTGGGTGTGTCGGCGGTCGCCCTGCTCGCCTTGCTGCTGTATCTCGTACTGATCGAGCGGCCTCCAGCGCAAGAGGTGGCGCTGTTTGTTTCGGGAATCGTCATCTCCACCCTTGGTGCGGTGTTGATGCGCTTCACCGGCAACATCACGTTCAACCTGTTGCTGACCAATATCGCAGGGATTTCGATGATCGCCACCTGGGCCTATCTGTCGGGCGGCATCACTTCTCCTGCGGCGATCTGGATGCTGGCCTTGATGGCTGGCTGGGTCTCGTTTGGCAGTCGCGCCCAGATGGTCTGGGCCGGCGTATTTGTGAGCCTCTGTGCATTGGTACTTTACGTGGCGACGCTGCAGGCTTGGTTGCCGCCGTCAATCATGAACCCGGCGAATCTGCCGCTGTACGCATTGATTGCGTATGTGTCCGCAGCCTTGTTGTTGATGTCGGCAGCGTTGGCCACGCATGCCGGGCGCGAGCGCGTCAAGCGCCG
>JANLTL010000292.1:0-6864 GCA_031362905.1 Burkholderiales bacterium
TTGCGGTGGGCTTTCCGTTCGGTATCGGACCGTCGGTCTCAGCTGGGGTGGTGTCCGGGCTGGGCCGTGAATTTCGCTCACCCAAAGGCCAGCGCAACCTCACCGGCCTGATCCAGTTTGACGCCGCCGCCAATTCAGGCAACTCGGGCGGGCCCTTGGTCACCATGGACGGTGAAGTCGTTGGCATCGTCACCGCCATCCTCAACCCGACGCGCGCAGGCACCTTCATCGGCATCGGATTTGCCGTGACGATTGAGGGTGCGGGTATGACGGTTGGCATTGCGCCGTTCTGAGCCGGCTTCAGACCTCCACCAATTCGATCACGCTCCAATCGACAAGGACTTCACTTTATGACCGATCTGAGTCAACCGGCTACCCGCTCAGCAGGGGCGGAAAGCACTGGCAGCGAGACCATCTCGCGCGAAGTCGCTTCTCTCATGGAGAGCGTGTTGTATGAAGTCAAGCGCGTGGTTGTCGGGCAGGACCACTTTCTCGAGCGCGTGCTCGTCGCCATGCTCGCGCAGGGCCACCTGCTGGTCGAGGGCGTCCCCGGTCTCGCAAAAACACTCACGGTCAAAACGCTGGCGCAAACCTTGCGCGGCAAGTTCAAGCGGATCCAGTTCACGCCTGATTTGCTGCCTGCCGATCTGGTCGGCACGCGCATGTACAACCAACGAACCGGCGAGTTCTCGACCAATCTCGGCCCGGTGTTCACCAACCTGTTGCTCGCCGACGAAATCAACCGCGCCCCGGCCAAAGTACAAAGCGCCCTGCTTGAAGTGATGCAGGAACGCCAGGTCACCATTGCGGGTGAAACACACAAGGTACCCGAACCTTTCCTCGTGATGGCCACGCAGAATCCGATCGAAACCGAAGGCACTTACCCGCTGCCCGAAGCGCAGGTAGACCGCTTCATGATGAAAATCTTGATCGGCTACCCGACCGAAGAAGAAGAATTTGTGATCGTTGAACGGGTGACCGGCCCAGCCGTCGCGGTGGCAGCAGTGGCGTCTCCCGAGCAGCTCGGTGCGTTGCAGCGCGAATGCCGCAAGGTCTATGTGGATCCCAACCTGATCCAGTACGCCGTCAGAATGGTCGCGGCCACGCGTGAGCCGGAGCGCTATGGTCTCAAGGACTTCGGCCGCTTCATCACTTTCGGCGCCAGCCCGCGTGCCACCATCAATCTGATTGAGGGCGCACGCGCGTTGGCGTTTTTGCGGGGCCGCAACTACGCATTGCCGGAGGACGTGACCGACCTGGCCCCTGACGTGTTGCGCCATCGACTGGTGCTGTCGTACGAGGCGCTCACTGAAGCGCAAACGGCTGACAAGATCGTGCAGCGCATCATGCAGGTGGTGCCTGCTCCGGAAAAACCGCTGGCGAGCCATGTTCAAGTTTCTCCGGCGTAAGCTTGGGCGCGGTGGGGCCGCCACCTCTGCTCCCGCCGAAACCGGCAGCGCCGCGCCTGGCGCTGCGGGAAACGCCGCGCACGGTGCCGGCAGTGCATCGAACGCAGCTTCCGCCAACGCGGAAGGCAAGCCTGCGGTCGATGCCGACACCCTGCTGCAACGCCTCGAATGGACAGTGATCCGCCGTCTTGATGGCCTGTTGCAAGGGGACTACCGCACCTTGTTGCGCGGCTTCGGACTGGATCTCGCCGATCTGCGTGAGTATCAACCGCAGGACGACGTACGCTATATGGACTGGAACGTGACCGCGCGCCTCAACGTGCCGCACGTGCGCGAGTTTCAGGAAGACCGGGAAGTCACCGCATGGTTTTTGATCGACCTGTCAGGTTCGGTCGATTTTGGCTCGCGCGAATTCAAAAAACGTGACATCGCCGCCGCACTCACCGGTGTGCTGTCACGTCTGCTGACGCGTCACGGCAACCGCGTTGGCGCCGTGCTCAAGGGATCGTCTGCAGATCAGCGCGCTACTGTCATTCCGGTGCGTGGCGGCCGCAGGCAGGTGTTGCACCTGATCGACAGCATTCGCCGCTTCACTTCAGACGGTACGCCGGCCCAGGCCAGGGCGGCGCTGCCGGCGCCGGGAAAAACCACCGATCTCTCGGCCTTGCTCGGCGAAGCCTATACCGCGATCAAGCGCCGCTCAGTCGTGTTTGTGCTCTCCGATTTCATCAGTACGCCGGGGTGGGAGATCGCACTCGCGCAACTCGCGCGCCGCCACGAAGTGATTGCGGTACGCCTGTACGACCCGGTCGAGCAAAACCTGCCCGAACTCGGCTTCGTCATGCTGCAAGATGCCGAAACCGGCGAACAGTTGTTTCTCGATACGCAGGACAAGAGCTTTCGCGAGCGCTTTGCCAAACTGGCGGCTCTGCGTGAAGACAATCTGCGCGCCGCCTTTTCGCAGGCCGGGGTGGATTGCATGGAGCTCGCCACCACCGACAATCTGCATCAGGAGTTGCTGCGCTTCATCGACCTGCGCAAGCGGCGCAGCCGTCTCGCCAGCGGCGGGCTGCGCGCGCCACTGGCCGCAGCGCTGCGTGCATGAACCCGCACCCCAGACGCTGATCCATCATGCTCCAGCTGCCGCAATTTCGCGACCTCACTTTCATCTGGCCCATGCTGTTGTGGCTGCTCGCCGCGCTGCCGGTGCTGGTGTGGGCCTATCTGCGCATCGATGCGAAACAGCGCAGCATGGCGGCCCGCTATGCGCGCCTCGCAGCGGCGACCGGCTCCGGGTCATCCACCGCGACTACGGCTTCCGCGGCACTGCGCGGCGGCATCATGCGTCATGCACCGGCCTGCGCCCTGCTGATCGGCATCGCCATCCTGCTGATCGCTGCCGCACGACCGCAGGCCCTGGTGGTGCTGCCGCAACGCACCGACGGCATCATCCTTGCGCTGGATGTATCGGGCAGCATGCGCGCAACCGATGTCAAACCAGACCGCATGACGGCTGCGCAGAACGCCGCCAAGACCTTCATCGCCGATCAACCAAGCCAGGTCAAAATCGGCGTCGTCACCATGGCCGCGACCGCAGCCGTAGCGCAATCGCCCACCATCAAACGCGAAGACATCATCGGCGCGATTGACCGTGTGAAACTGCAAAACGGCACTGCGCTCGGCAGCGGCATCGTGATCGCGCTGACCACGCTGCTGACGGACCATGCGATGGATGTCGACAAGCTGATCTCCGGCCGCAGTTCGTTCAACCTCACGCCCGATCAGCGCGCCGCGATTGAAAAATTCAAGCCGGTGCCTCCCGGCTCCAACCCGTCTGCCGCGATTGTGCTGCTCACCGATGGCGAGAGCAATACCGGGCCGGAACTGCTGACCGCAGCCAAGCTCGCCGCAGAGCGTGGCGTGCGCATCTACACCGTGGGCGTCGGCACCAAGGCCGGCGCCACGCTGTCGGTCGATGGCTGGTCGATGCGCGTGCGCCTCGACGAAGAGGCTCTCAGGAAGGTGGCCGACATGACGCGCGGCGAATACTTTCGCGCTACCAGTGCCGGCGATCTCAAGAAAATCTACAAACAACTCGCGGCACGGATGACAACGGGTCGCGGCCGCAGCATGGAGATCACTGCACTCCTCGCCGCGCTCGGCGTCATGCTCGCGGTATTGGCTGCCGGCTATTCGATGCTGCGATTCAACCGGGTGTTGTGAGGCAGACCGGCTGGCTCCTGCCCCATCGTTGCGCTCACCGGTGCGGCGATGGCGCCCCTGCACGCATCTGAAATCGGCCGCCAGCCTTGCACGCATTCGTTGCTACACTGCCCACACCGTGGTTCACGGTAGACGCCCTTGAAGGAGATTGACGTGGATCCCTACATCCTCTGGTTTGCCGCCGCCGGTGCCTTGATCGCTGCCGAGCTGGTGACCGGCACGTTCTACCTCCTGATGATCGCAGCAGGTGCTGCGATGGCGGCCCTGATCGCGCTGGCGGGTGCGGGCATGGTGGGCCAGTTCATTTGCGCCGCGGTCGTCTCGGTGGCGGGCTGCGCTTTCCTGCGCATGCGCGGCATCGGCGGCCGCCAGAGCGGCGAGAAAACCAATATTGCGTTTGACACTGGCCAGGCGGTCGAAGTGCTGGAGCGCCGCGCGGACGGCACATTGCGTGTCAATTATCGTGGCACCCAGTGGGACGCGTCGCTGGAGACCGGTGCCGGTGAGGGCCCGTACGTGATCAGGCAGATGCGCGGCAACCAACTCATACTGGGCGCGCGCGCTTGATTCCACGGCGACGATCGCTGGCGCAGCAGACTATCATCAAGACCGTTTCGTAACAGCCTCGATCGATCAACCTCCACCAATTCACGATTTGGCGGCACGCAGTCATCATGGAGAACACCATGTTTGGATTTGGCATAGTCACCATCATGTTTTTCGCAGTAGCGGTCATTTTCGTCATCAAGGCGGTGTACCAGGTGCCGCAACAGCACGCTTACGTGGTCGAGCGCCTCGGCAAATATGTGCGCACGCTTGAGCCGGGGCTTGAGATCGTGATTCCCTTCGTCGAGCGCGTCGCCTACAGGCACATCCTCAAAGAGGTGCCGCTGGAGGTACCCAGCCAGATCTGCATCACGCGCGACAACACCCAGCTCCAGGTTGATGGCGTGCTGTATTTTCAGGTGACCGATCCGGTTGCGGCCTCCTACGGCTCGTCCAACTACCTCAATGCCATTACGCAGCTGGCTCAAACGTCGCTGCGTTCGGTGATCGGCAAGCTCGAACTCGACAAAACATTTGAGGAGCGCGAACACATCAACGCCAAGGTGATCTCCGCACTCGACGAAGCGGCGCTCGGCTGGGGTGTAAAGGTGCTGCGCTACGAGATCAAGGATCTCACGCCGCCCAAGGAGATTTTGCACTCGATGCAGGCGCAGATCACCGCGGAGCGCGAAAAGCGCGCATTGATCGCGGCATCCGAAGGCCGCAAGCAGGAGCAGATCAACATCGCCACCGGCGAGCGCGAAGCGGCGATCCAGCGCTCCGAGGGCGAGAAGCAGGCGGCGATCAACCGGGCGCAGGGCCAGGCCTCTGCGATTCTGGCGATTGCCGAGGCGAGCGCCGAAGCGATTCGCAAAACCGCAGCGGCAATTCAGGCGCCCGGTGGCGAGTCCGCCATCAATCTCAAGGTCGCTGAACAGTACGTGAACGCATTCGCCCAGGTGGCGCGCGCCACCAATACCCTGATCCTGCCCGCCAATCTCGCCGACATGTCGGGTCTGGTGGCAAGTGCCATGGCGGTGGTCAAGCAGACGGGCGAAAAAAAGGCCTAGCCTGCATCGTCTGCGAGCGCTCTCGAACGGACCTGGAATCGGCGTCAAGAAGCGCTCCCAGAGCCGTTCTTGGCGAAGTGCCCGGGGAGCACCCGCAGGCGTACAATAGCGCCCTTCCCTTCTGTTTTCGGACCGCTACGGTCCTTGGTACCCCAGACAATGTCGTTCGACTCCTTCGGGCTGGCGCCCGAGATCCTCAAGGCCATCGCCGAAGAGGGCTACACCACCCCCACCCCGATTCAGGCACAGGCGATTCCGATTGTCGTGCAAGGCGGCGATGTGATGGGCGCCGCGCCGACCGGCACCGGGAAAACGGCAGGTTTTACCCTGCCAATACTGCAGTTGCTGCTGCCGCTGCAAAATGCCTCACCGTCACCCGCGCGTCATCCGGTGCGGGCGCTTATCTTGTTGCCTACGCGCGAACTCGCCTTGCAGGTATCCGAAGCAGTCGCCACCTATGGCAAATACCTGCAGTTGCGCTCGACCTGCGTGTTCGGCGGCGTCGACATCAAACCGCAGCTGGTCGAAGTGCGGCGCGGCGTCGAGATTTTGATCGCCACCCCGGGACGCCTGCTCGACCATATCGAGCAAAAGACCGTCAATCTCGGTCAGGTGCAAATCCTGGTGCTCGACGAAGCCGACCGCATGCTAGACATGGGCTTCATGCCCGACATCAAGCGCATCATTTCGCTGCTGCCGGCCAAGCGCCAGAACCTGATGTTCTCGGCCACGTTTTCAGAAGAGATCAAGCGTCTGGCAGGTGGCATTCTCACCAAGCCCACACTGATTGAAGTTGCGCGCCGCAATGCCACGGTGGAAAAAATCAAGCAGGTCGCCTACGCGGTGGCGTCCGACGAAAAGCGCGCACTGCTGCAGCATCTGATCGAGTCGCGCAACATCAAGCAGGCCATTATTTTCTCCAACACCAAGCTCGGCACCGCGCGCCTCGCCCGCCACTTGATGCAAGCGGGCATCAAGGCCGACGCCATTCACGGCGACAAATCGCAGGGCGAGCGCATCGCCGCACTCGACAAGTTCAAATCCGGTGAAGTCGAATTGCTGGTCGCTACCGATGTGGCGGCACGTGGTCTCGACATTCAAGAGATGCCGTGCGTCATCAACTACGACCTGCCGCATGCGCCCGAAGACTATGTGCATCGCATCGGCCGCACCGGCCGCGCCGGTGCGGAGGGCGACGCCATTTCGCTGTTCTCACCCGACGAAGAAAAATACCTGATCGACATCGAAAAGCTGATCAAGCACAAGATAGAGCGCGCAGTCACGCAGGGGTTTGAGCCGGTGGCGTCCGAACCGCATCACCACGCCGGGCGCCACGAGCGCAGCCGGGGGCGCTTTGATCGCGACAGCGGCTCGCGTCATTCGCGCAACGTCAAGGTCGAGAAGGTCGAAAAAACTGACCAGTGGTTTCTCAAACCGTATGAGGCGCCGGCAGCGCCGGCAGTCAGCCAGGCCGACGCCGCCGTGCCCCTCAAAGCCCCGGCCAAAAAGGGCGGCATCGGTGCCTTGCTGGGCGGCCGCTCAAAGGCCTGAGCCGCCGGTTCTGCGTCCGGCTTCTTCAGCAAAATCCAGCATCTCGCGCTGCCGTCCGTAGCGCC
>JANLTL010000296.1:0-16444 GCA_031362905.1 Burkholderiales bacterium
GGCTTGCTGACCCTGCAGGCGGGCACACCGGCCGGCAGCGTACACACCGCCACTTACCGCTTTTGCGCCACCGCCGGCACGCCGTGTTCGGCTACGGTCAACGTCAGCATCACGGCAGCCGGTGCCAGCGCGGTCGCGACCGCCGACACCGCCACCCTCAGTGACAACGACACGCTCAATCTTCTGGCCAACGATTTGCTCAACGGGGCGACGCCCACGGCAGGCCAGGTGACGATAACCTTCAACAGCAACAGCGTGTTTCTCAGCCTGACCAACGGAGTGCTAAGCCTCAGCCCGCAGTCGCCTGGCGGCCAGCACACGGCGACCTACAGCTTCTGTGCCACTGCGGGTACGCCTTGCAGCGCGACGGTCAATATCACCATCACCGTGAACTGACGCAGTGACGGCCCCCTGCACCGCCGCTACCGGCCGTGCTTGGCGTAGAATGATACTTTCGTATCATTTCAGACACCCTCATGCTCACCTCCACACTGCGCAACTGGGGCGGCTCCGTCGCCCTGCCCATCCCCAGGAAAGTGCTGGCTCTGGTCAGGCTGTCGGCCGGCCGGGAAGTCGACATTGCCGTCGAAGGGGACAACATCGTCATTTCACCCGCCCGGCGTTATGCCTTTGACGAGTTGCTGAAAGAGCACCGCAAGCTCAAATTGCCGCGCGATGATGCGTGGCTTGATAGCGCCCCGGTGGGCCGCGAGCTGCTGTGAAGTTGGTCAAGCGCGGCGAGCTTTATCACCTCGACCTCGACCCCACCAAGGGGCGCGAGCAAGCGGGCAAGCGTTTCGTCTTCGTGCTCTCACCAGCCGACGACGATCTCGCCATTGTCTTGCCCATCAGCCAGGGCATCACGCTGGCACGCAATCAGGGCTTCGCCGTCACGCTGATGGGGGCGGGTACGCGCACCCAGGGCGTCATCATCTGCAACCAGCCACGCACCGTGGCGCTGCGCGCGCGCGGGGCCAGGCGTGTCGAAGCGGCACCGGATGTTGTTGTGGATGAAGTGCTGATGCGCATTGCACCATGGGCCACATGATGGCCGGGGCCAGGCAGATGCGGGCGCGCGGCCTCGCCGCAATGAAAGCAGCGCCGGCCGTGAATTGATTGCAACGCCTGATTCGGAGTACCCTGATTCGGTAACACCGTAGTTGAAGCATGAGTAGCATGGGTGGCGAGACGCAAGCGGCTCGCCATGACGCAATGGCACACCGCGTCTGAAACGCGTCACGCAGCACCCCCCGCGATTTTCCCTGGATGACGCAAGCCGTCCTTGTCGCGCCCATCACAACAAATTGACAAAAAAAGGGAATCATCATGCAAAAGACTTTCTTTCCGGCGTGGCGCGCGCACGCCCTGTGTGCCTTCGGCGCACTCGCGGCACTGCTCGGCGCACCTGCGGCATTGGCGCAGAACGAACCGAATGCATTGGCCAGCGGCAAGGGGCTGACACCGGGCCAGATGCTGCGCTCGTCCAACAAGCAGTACCGCGCCATCATGCAGGGCGACGGCAATTTCGTGGTCTACGGCGAGCCGTGGCGCGTGATGTTTGCCACCGGCACCAACGGGCGCGGTGCGGTCACCGGCGCGTGGATGCAGGGCGACGGCAACCTGTGCGTCAACGGTCCCACCGCCGCGCTGTGGTGCAACTACAGCAACGGCGCACAGACCGACTACTTCCTGCTGCTGCGCGACAACGGCGATCTGGAGGTGTATCGCGGCACCGTCGCCAACGCTGCGGCAGGGGCGCTGATCTGGACCACCGCGCTCGACCCCGGCTACTACGGCGGCAAATACGCCGATTTGCGCCAGGCCTTCGGCACCGACGCGCGCCAGTTGATGAACCACTGGATCACCTTTGGCCGCTTCGAAGGGCGCTCGTCCAAAACCGGCGTGAGCGACGCGGGCCGTGAGCATGCGCGCAGCGTCGGCCTCGATACCGTGTTCTACGCCAACAAGTATGCCGACCTGAAGCGCGCCTTCGGCTACGACGCCGAAAAACTGTATCAACACTGGATGAACTCTGGCCGTGGCGAGGGCCGCGTGCCCAACAAGGAGACCGAGGCCTTCCTCGCGCCGGCCGGACGCTCTGCGAACGGCCAGGCCAACATGCGCACCATGGACTGGCTCAACGTCGGCGAGAACCTGCGTTCGCCCAACGGCCGCTATGGCGCCTATTTGCAGCCGGATTACAACTTCGTGATTTACGAAGGTGGCGTCAGTGCTGCCGGCCACCGCTGGAACTACGGCGTGTCGCAAGCCAACAGCGGGCCTGCCGTGCTGCGCATGCAGGAGGACGGACACTTTTGCGTCTATCGCGGCACGGTCACGGCGCAAGGCGCGGGGATCAAATGCATGCCCGCCGGTGCCGGCGGCCCCAAGGGGCGTTACTTCCTCGCGCTGCAGGACGACGGCAATCTGGTGATCTACAAGGGCGGCGGCCCGCAAGACAATCGCGGCTGGATCTGGGACCGCATCACCACCCGGCCATCGAGCGGCTTCAACTTCGCGGCCCTGGTCGAGTCGATTGCCAGTGTCGCCGTCAGCACCGCCAATTCGGTCGGCAGCGGCACCGTCAATGCGGCCAACGTGGTGGCCGCAGGCACCGTCAGCGCCGCCAACACCATCGGTAACGAGATCGTCAAGACCGCCAACAAGACCGTCAACGACATTGTCAACACCGCCAACCTGGTGGCCGACACCACAGAGAAAGTAGCTGTGCAGACCGGGGCCAGCATCGAGGCCGGCGGCAGAGTCATCGGCGAGGAAATCGTCGCCAACGGCAAGATCGTCGGCTACGCCGTGGCCAAGGCGGCGACCGATGCGTGGAATCTGCTCAATGCCAATTGCGGCACTATCGGGCGCACCGCTTTCCCGCTGCCGCAAACCGCGTATTTCAGGGGCGCGGATCAACTTTCCAGCATCTTCATGAACAGCAGCGTGGTCGATCCGAAGACCCGCGCGGTATTCAAGGATGTCAATGCCGCCAATGCCGAAGCCGCGACCTGCTTTAGCCAGATGCAGGACGGCTTCTACTGTGCGATGCCCAAGGAGTTGGCCAAACTGGTGGCCGAGGCCGGGCAGATTCCCGGCAACCTGCTCAATCTTTCCACGCGCTTGTTCAACGAAGCCAAGACCGAACAGTGTTTGATCGTCGGTGCCGCCACCGTGACGTTCGGCGCGCTCGGGCTGCAAGTGTGCGCCTTGGGCAAGGTGGTGGTGACCGACGTGCAAAAAGCGATTGCCTGTTTTTCAGCAGCCGAATCCAAGGGTGTGATGAAGAAGTTTTTCACCCCCGGCGCAGCGAGCCACGCCTGGCCCTCTAAAGCCGCCTGCGAAGGCGTTGGCGCGCTCGCACTCACCGCCGCCAAAACCATTGCCACCAGCAGCCTGAGCAGCCAGGCCAAGGCCGCCACCAAGGCCGGCAAGAGCAACACCATCGCGCAGGTGGCCGACGAGTTGCGCACCTTGTATTCGGTAGCGGCGGCCGGCGCGACCTACGACCAGATCGTGACTGAACTGGAATCGCTGCCGGAGTGCAAAGGCTGAAATTGGTGAGTCATGCTCCGGAAACCCTTGGTGGGAGAGGGTCTTCCGGAGAATGCTCCTGAAAGCGTTGGTGGAAGCGGTTCTCCGGCCTAGGCGGTTCTCCACCCAAGGCCTTGCTTGCTCAGTGGGACAAGGCCTGGCCGATGAACTGCTCAAGCACTTCGGCGGGCACTGCGCCAGACAGCGGCAGGGACTGACCGCTCTGGTTGTTGCGCACGATCACCCCGGGCGTGCCATTGATGCCGCTCTGGTTGCCGTCGCTGAGGTCCTCGGCAACGAGGCGCGCCACCTGCGGGTCAGCGACGCATTTGTCGAGGGCTGACATGTCCTTCACCCCAGCGCTGCGCGCAAGATCGCGCACGCGTGCCGTGCCACCCTCCGGCCCCTGACCGTTGGTCGCGGTATGCCGGAACCAGCCATTGACGAACAGATAGAAACCCTTTGCCCCGGCCTGCCGCCCGGCGCATTCGGCATAGCGCGCGCCGCGCAGTGCCATGTCACCGTGGCTCTCGAGCGGAAAGTGGCGCAGCACGACATTGGCTTTGCCGTCAAATTTGGCAATCGCCTGCTCCGGCGTGCCGGCGAAGCGCTTGCAGTACGGACACTCAAGATCGGTGTAGACGATCAGGCTGACTGCCGCTTGCGGGTTGCCGTGAATCCGGTCACGCCGGGCGTCTACCTTGCGTGCGTTTTGTGCGGCGGCGATGCGCTGCTGTTGTTGCGCGTCCTGCTGCTGTTGCTGCGCCTGCTTCTGGCGCTCGACCAGGCGCCGCAAGGCGCGCTCGAGCGCGGCATCGAGGGCGCCCGATTCCTCCATGCGCTGGATCAGGGTATCGAGATCGGCGTTGCCCGGTCCTGGTTCTGCCGCGCGACCCGGCAATGAACCTGCCAGCAGTGACAGTGCCAGCGCAGACACCGCTCGCGTGATAAACCCCATGTCTAAAAATTCTCCTGCACCAGAATCTGGAATTTGGCATCGGTATAGATGTAGCCATGACCCAGATCACCGTTGTTTTCCCCGGCGGGATAGCGTTGCCGGCCCGAGACCACATATGGCCCCACATACGCGCAACCGACTGGGCCGCCGTCGAATGACAGCGTGGTGCCGATATACACACCGGCCGTTCGCGGCGTGCTGACCTGCCCCGCGCCCGGCAGGCTCACGCACAGCGGCGTCGCACCACCGACAGCATTGGCGGGCAGGTTCGTGCCGGAACCACTCCAGTCCGCCAGCCTGAGTTGCCCGCCATTGTTGACCAGCAGTTCATAGTTGCGATGTTCGACCACCTGCGTCGCGGGCGGGATGAACGGGTTCTGCGTACGCGTGAACGACTCGTCAATGATGGTGCAGACCTCCACGCCGGTGCTGTCCTGACGCGCGCGGCGCAGGTAGCCAGTGATGCCGGCAAATTTGGTTTCGGCCGGATGCACGCGGCACACTTTGAGCGGATTGCCGCGTTCATCTTTGCCGTAGCTCACCGGCGTGGCCCCACGCAGCAGCACCGGGTCACGCGGGCCCACCCAGGTGATCCAGCCGGTGGTGCCGGGAAACTGGGTCGGGGTGGATCGCACCACGTCTTCGGCCTCGACACGCGGCGGCTGGCAGTCGAGGCCATACTTGCTGCATTTGGGGTAGGTGTAGGCGGCGGCCACCGACAGCGCCGGGGAGGCGAGGCCCGTGGGGTCCATCAGGCTCGCCAGATTCAGGGTCAGGCGGGCGATGTCTTCGTCGGTGTTGATATCGACATCCATCGCCTTGATGGTGTTGTTGGCGAGAGTCGATGAACCGAAGGCCTTGCCACCCACCGTGGTCACCACCTGGCGCACGTGGCTGAGTTGCTCCTTGAGCTTGGCCATTTTCGAGAGCGGATTGACGCGCCCGGTGAAGTCAACGCCGCGCTCGGCCACATCGACCAGCACTGCCGAGGTGCCGAAGGTGATCGCCGCAGTCATGTAGGTGTGGACCGCCTTGGTGACGGAAAAAATCTGGTTGCCCAGCGCCATGCCGCAGGTCTGATCGTCTTTTGCCGCACCCATGCCGCAGGACACCCAGCCGACCGGCGCGCGGCCCCAGCACACCGGCCCCACTCCCGTGAAGCCGGGGTCGCATTTGGGATAGCACAGGCCGGCGTTGCGGTCCTGGTTCGCATCACACGTGGCGGTCCTGGGATTGCCGATGGCCACTTTTTTGGCACACGAAAGATCAATGCCGCTGTTCAGATTGAGTGCGCTGCAGTCGGGTACTTTGGGCCGGCAAATGTTGGAACCGAAATTGTCATAGCCGGGTGCGCAAGCCGGGTAGAACAACAGCCCGTACTTTTCGCAGCCATAGGGCGGGTTGGAGCGTTTGCAGGCCGCATCCGAGACAAAGCCAAAGCCGCGCCCATACTCGGCGGCACGGCAGAACAGGCCGTCGTCGCGCATGCCGTAGGGGCAGACCGAGTGGCAATCAAAGCCGAAGCGCGCGGTGCCGGCCGGGCAGGCGTCGTAGCAGAACAAGCCAACCCGTTCCTGCCCCGCCTGGCACACCTTGGGCGGCGCACCGGCACCGCGCGTGTACGAGTCTTTCCAGCAAAAGCTGTGATCGCCCGAATTGACTTTCACCTGACCGGGCGGGCCGCATTCGAGCATGCCGGGCACATAGGGTTGGCCGACGGTGAGCACATCGAAATTGGGGCCGGTCTCGGGCGCGCCACCGGGGGCCACGCGGCAGCCGCCCGCAATCAAATAGCCCGGATAACTCGCGCCGCGCACGACGGCGCGGCACAGCGCCTGCGGCGGGCCGCTGGAGGCGGTGGTGGACAAAAACTCGGCCGGTGTCGCCACCTGCTGGCCGCTGGCGGCGGGAATGTTCTTTGAGCTGACCCACTGAAAATCACCCGGCTTGCCGGTGAGGACTTCAAAGCGCGTGACCGGTACATCCTGATTGCCTCTGGCGATGCGGCACGCCGTGCCGTTGTCGGCCCAGCCCAGATAGGTGGTGCCGCCTTCGACAACACGGCAGGCGGCACGCACGTCGTGCGTGCTGCTGACACCAACGAGGGCATCGTTGGGAATCGCCTGCCCCGAACCCAATGCCACCCACTTCGCCGAAGACGGTCTGGACGAAGGCGCGGTCGAGAGCGGGACATTGAGGTTGATCGTCGTGCTGGTCAGGCTGCCCCCGGCTTCCGGATAGGCGTAGAGCGCGTCGTACTGCGCCACATCAGGCCCCAGGCCGAGGCGGCAGCCGGTCGGCACCAGATAGCCGGGGAAACTGCCCTTGAGGCCGGTGGTGCGATGGGTCATGGCGGCAATGCAGATCACCAGCGGCCACGCGGCCTGGGTGCTGGCTGACACATCGGTCTTGCCCGGCGCATAAAAGTAGTCGGGCGGCTGCGCCACCCCGGCGCTGAGCGGCACACGTCCACCGGCGCGCAGCAAGGCCTGCGGCGCTGCCACCAGCACCTCGTAGTCAGCCGACCACAGCTCGTCAATCGCGTTGCTGCCCATGCCGTTGTCCTTGCCGTAACGGCAGCGCTGATTGCGCACATCGACCCAGCCGAGAAATAACCCGGTGCGCCGCTCGAAGGGGCCGACGCGGCAGATGGCAATCGCCGCGTTGTCGACAGTGCCGCCAGGAAAGGCACCGGGCGGGATGCTGCCCTTTGAGGCCTTGACCCAGGACAGCCCAGAGGGATCAGCACCTTGCCGGGTGGCAGGCCAACCCGCCATTGCCTGTGCCTTGAGGGCGTTGTCGATCGCGCTCTGGCGTGCGGTGGCGCGGTTTTTCGCATCGGCCGCCGCCGCCGTCTGGCCGCTGGCCGACAACACATAGAGCTGATAGCCGGGCGCAACTGCCAGCACGCCCTGCGCACTGCCCTGATGGTTGACCGCCATCACACATTTGTCGCCGAGCAATTTGCCCGGTGCCACGCTGCGTCCCTGATATGGCGCGAGGCAAATCGCGAGCGGCAGGCGCACGGTGGCGGATTGGCCGGGCAGCGTCACCCGGTGTTCGCCGCCGACATGGGTGTCGAAGTCGATGCGCGTCCCCGATGTGGGGATCACCGCCTGCATGTGCTGCGGGCTGCCCACCAGCACCTCGTAGCGCTCGACGGCGGCCACGCCGACGTTGGTGACGCTATTGTTGGTGGTATTCCAGGCGGCAGTGCCGATGATGCAAAGTCCGCCGGCCAGCACGCCGCCCGGGTGGATGCCGCCCTGATGCTGGGCGCGGCACGCATACAGCAGCGCCCCGCCGGTGGTGCCGCCGGCCACCATGGCCCCTTGCGCCAGGCGCGCGTTGGCTTCGGCCGCCACCCAATGCGGGGCGGTGGACGTTACCTGCGCGGCGGCCAGGTCCCCGGCCTGCTCCGCCGCGCTTTTGCCCTTCGCTGCTTGCGCAGCCGCATCGGCAGCAGCTTGCGCTGCTGCGGCCTGGGCGGCGGCTTGGGCAGCGGCGGCCGCGGCCAGCTCGGCCGGCGATGGGGCCGGTCTTGGCGGTGGTGCGCAGGCGAGATTGCGGTCAGGGGGCGGGGCGGGGCCGCGAATCAGCACTTCATAGCGGTAGTCGTCGCGGGCTGCACCACTGCTGCTGGCATAGGCACAGTAGCCCGCATTGGGCGCACCGGCCGGGTTGAGCATGCCGGCCTGGACGCTGCCATCGGTGCCGGTGACGCGGCATGCGATCAGATTCTTTTTCAGGTCGGCGTCGACGTTGATCAGGTTGGCGACTGGCGCGCCGCTGCACGAGGTGGCCCAGTTGAGCACGGCCTGCCCGGCATCGAGCACTTCGTACTGCACGTTGCGACGGTTGCCCGGCACCGCATTGCAGCCCTGGCCTTCCAGAAATCCTACATAAGTCGTGCCGCTGTCGGTAAACCTGCATAGGGCTTGCGGGCTGCCGCCAGCACCGCGCCCGGCCGGCAGGGGGATTACCCCAGTTACCGGCCGGCCCAATTGCGCCGGCATCCATTGCGGCCCCGGTGGCGGCGCAGAGGTTTGCCCCTGGGTCGAGCTGCTGCCTTGGGTGGAGCTGGTCTGGGTGGATGGCGTCACCCAAATCGACGTGCTGCACGAGCCCGTGGCCGGATGAAAGTCGGTGGCGCAGACACCGGGAAAGCGCAGCACATTGCCGTTGAGCTGGCGCAGGGTCGCAGTGCGATTGGCTGTGAGGTCACGGATCTCGACTTCGATGTAATGGGGCAGTGGTGCCATCGCCGGCGGCACACCGAATACGCGATCCAGATCGGCCGGCAGCTCCAGCACAAGCGTGTTGCCGCTCGCCGCTTTCAGGTAGGGTGCAATCCCCTTGAGAAATACGTCTTTGGTGCCGCCCAGGTGCCGGTTGGTATTGTTGGCGGTGCCAAACGAGCCGCCTTCGATGGCAAAGCGCAGCGGCGCGCTGGTGGCCTCGGCCGGCTGCGTGGTCGAACCGGCCACCGGGATCAAGACCTCGTATTGCGCCACCGTGATGCCCTGGCCGCCGGCCCCGATGCGGCAGCCGTTGCCGAACACATTGCCCCTGCCGTAGAGGTCAGGGGTCTGATTGGTCAGGACGTTGCCGGGGAGCACAGCGCCCTGATGGCTGGCGCGGCACACCGCGAGCGGCCGGTTGGCGCGATCGAGACCACCGGCAAACGCCCCAGCCGGCACCACGCCGCCGGCCGCGGCCTGCCAGCGCACTTGCTGCGGATAGGCATACAGCAACTGCATGGTGGCGGACTCCGCCTCGCGCGCCGCAGCGGTGTCGCCGATCAGGCAGCGGCCGCCGTCGAGCCGCCCGGTGTAGGTGCCACCCTGCAATACGATGCGGCACACGCCGACCGGCTGGCCGCTGGCGCTGCCGCCCACCAACAGAGGCACGCCCGGCGGCACCGGCACGCCAGCGCCAGCCCACACCGGTTGCGGCACCGGCTGCGCCTGGATACTCGCCGGCAGTCCGAAGAGAAGTGCGCAGCCGATCAGGGCTGGCAAGGCCAGCATCAGGCGCAACGCAGTCTGGTACGCACCCTGGGATGCACCCGGGGCTGCACATCGGGACGCACATCGGAACGAAAAGGAGTGCATGGCCACCTCCGTACTGATAATGCGTTTGGATGCCGAAGACGGTGATGCTACTCTTGTCGCCAGAAAACTCCACATGAGGCATACCATGAACGATTCATCCAAGCCATTCACGGACATCAACGCTGCCGCATTGGCGGCTGGTGTTGAAGACGTCACGCGCCGCATCGCTGCACTCGCACCGCAGGTGATGGAGAAACAAGCCGCCGATCTGGAGTCGTCCATGAAGGACGAATTCGGCGTGCAAAAAGCTTTTGGCGAAGTGGTGCAGAAGATGATGGCCGACCCATCATTGATGGTCGAAGCGCAAGCAAAGTACGCGGCCGATTTCGGCACGCTGTGGCAGCAGTACATGGCTTCGCTCTCGGGCCAGGGGCCGAAGCTCGAACCGCTCAAAGACCGCCGTTTCGCCGACACAGCCTGGCAGGCCAATCCCTGGTTTGATTTTCTGTCGCGCTCCTACTCGCTCACTGCCGAGCACATGAAGAACGCGGTCGCCAAGGTCGATGGCATCTCGCCGCAGACGCGCGCCAAGGCGCTCTACTACACGCGCCAGATCGTCGATGCAGTGTCGCCCTCCAACTTCGCCCTGACCAACCCGCAGGTGTTAAAGGCCACCGCTGACAGCGGCGGCGAGAACCTCGTCAAGGGCTTGCAGAACATGCTGCGCGACATCGAGAAAGGCAAGGGCGGCCTGCGCATCGCGATGACCGACACCAATGCCTTCGAGATGGGCAAGAACGTCGCCTCGACCGCTGGCAAAGTGGTGTTCCAGAACGGCCTGATGCAACTGCTGCAATACCAGCCTTCGACCAAGACCGTATTGAAGCGTCCGTTGCTGATCATTCCGCCGTGGATCAACAAGTACTACATCCTCGATCTGCAGCCGAAGAACTCGTTCATCAAATGGGCGGTCGATCAGGGGCACACGGTGTTCGTGATTTCGTGGGTGAACCCCGACGCCAGGCTGGGCAACAAGACCTTCGATGACTATCTGCGTGAAGGACCGCTCGCGGCGATGGACGCGATTGCCAAGGCTACCGGCGAGAAGGAGATCAACGCGGTCGGCTACTGCCTCGGCGGCACCTTGCTCGCCTGCACCCTCGGCCATCTCACGGCAAAGAAGGACACCCGCATCAACAGCGCGACCTTTTTCACCAGCCTGATCGACTTCGCCCAGCCGGGAGATCTCGGCGTCTATGTGGACGAAGCACAAGTCGATGCGCTCGAAAAACGCATGTCGGCACGCGGCGGCTACATGGAAGGCGCCGAGATGGCCGGCACCTTCAACATGCTGCGTGCCAATGATCTGGTGTGGTCGTTCTACGTGCACAACTATCTGCTCGGCAAGGATCCGTTTCCGTTTGACCTGCTCTACTGGAACTCGGACGCGACGCGCATGCCGATGGCGATGCACCTCTACTACCTGCGCGAGATGTACATCAAGAACAAGCTGGCCCTGCCGGGCGGCATCACGCTCAACGGCACGTCGATTGATCTTTCGAAAGTGAAGGCACCGACCTACTTCATCTCGACCGTGGAAGACCACATCGCGCCCTGGGCCACGACCTACACCGGCGCGAAATTGCTCAAGGGAAAATTCGTGCTCGGTGGCTCAGGCCATATCGCGGGCATCGTCAACCCGCCGGCGGCGAACAAGTACGGCTACTGGACTAACCCCAATCTGATGGGCGATGCGCAAGACTGGCTCGCTGCCGCGACCAAGCACGACGGCTCGTGGTGGAACGATTGGGATAAGTGGATCAAGTCGCACAACAAGGAGAAGGCGGTGCCGGCGCGCGTGCCGGGTAACGGACTCAAAGGCGGCAAGCTGAAGGCGCTCGAAGATGCGCCAGGGTCGTTCGCCAAATTCAGACTGGACAAGCAATAGGCCCAAGAGCCGCTCCAGCAGCGGGTTTCACGGCATCGATGGCCTGCGATCCGCTTCCACCAAGGGTTTGGGCGTGACGCCATGTTCCATTTTTTACGTATCGGCCGGGGCTCGCAGGTACGGCGGGCGAGTACCAGGGCACGATCATTCACGTGCCGATCGGCGCAGGCCGTGACGACAGATTCAACCCCACCACGCCGATGATGATAAGCAAGGCACTGCCGATCTTGATCGCAGTGACCGGCTCCTTGAAATAGGCGTAGCCGATGATCGACGTGAGCACCGTGCCCACCCCTGACCACACTGCGTAGGTGACCGACAGGCCGAGCGTGCGGATCACCAGCGTGTTGAGCGCGAACGAGCAGGCGTAGAACACAAAGATGAGGATCGACGGCGTCAGGCGCGTAAAGCCATCCGACAGACGCATGCTGGTGGTGCCGCCCACCTCAAACAGGATCGCGCAAAACAGGATGATCCAGGCATGTTGAACGCTGAGGACGGGAAACATGGTGTGCTGCTCCTGATACGAAGTGGCGGATGGTGCCTGGGGAATGGTGACCGAAGGTGAAAGTTAATAGCGAACGCCGGCCGATGGCTCAACTGCGCACGTTGCCGGCAGCATCGGTGCGCCACAAATGAGCGCGCCAGTAAAGCGCGATGGCGGCGGTGCAGGCGAGGCCCACGCCCGCGTAGAGCGTGCCGGTGGCGGCAAAACCGATGCCGTCAATCAGCGGCCCGCTCAGCAGCAGTCCGGCCGGCAAACCCCAGATGGCGAGAATGCGCATGCCCATCACGCGGCCACGGTACTCGGGCGCCGACTCGCGCAGGATCACCGCAGCAATCGGCGTGAGGCAAAAATTGTGGACGATGCCGATGCACACCAGCAGCACGATGCCGGTGCCCAGATGCGTGACCTGCACAAAGCAAAAAACCAGGATGCACCACGCGGCGGCGGCAACCAGCATGGTGCGCGCTGCGCGCATCCTCAGCCGGTTGGTGCCCATGAGGATGGAGCCGAACAGGCCTCCGGCCGCAAAGCTCGCTGCCAGAGTGCCAAGGCCGGCCGGGCCGATGCCGTAGACATTCTTGGCGACATAGGGCAAGAGGCCATTCAAGAAGGGAAAGGCCAGCAGATTGACGAGAAAGGCGAGAGTGAGCGCGCCGAGCACGGGGGGTTTCTGCCACACATAGGCTACCCCCAAGCGCAGGTCGCGCCAGGCGGTGACAAACACCGAATCGGAAGCGGGCGCTGCAGGCTCCGTGACAGCGCGTGCGCCGCGCCCGGCACGCCGAGCGAGAGCGCGAAACTGGCCACGTAGAGCAGCGTTACCACGACGTAGGCCGGCACCATGCCAAAGGCCGCGACTGCACCGGCGCTGGCGAGGGCGCCGCCAACGCGCGCCGAGTCCGAGGTGGTGCGCGACAATCCGAGTGCACCAAGCAGTTGTGCCGGCGGCAGGGTCTGCGCGATCAAGGCATTGCGCAGCAGGATATCGGAAGGGCGAATCAACCCCGCGACACCGGCGATCACCAGCACGTAGACGGGCGTGAGCAGATGCAGGGCGGCGAGCGTGCCGATCACGGCGGCCTGCAGCGCATACAACGCACGCGTGCAATAGAGCAGGCGCCGGTAGCCGATGCGGTCGCCGGCCACGCCGAACACCGGCGACAGCAACGAGCCGGCGTACTGCAGTGCGCCGAACAGCACCAGCAGTTGCACCGAGCCGGTCTCGATGAGCACATACCAGCCGAGGATCAGCACCTCCATCTCGACCGCCCACGATGTCATCAGGTCCGCCGGCCATTGGAAACGGAAACTGCGCACGGAAAAGGGTGCGAGGGCGGGGCTGCGGGGGCTGGTGGTCACAGAGATACGAGTACGAAGCGAGCCCGCATCTTACCGGCTCCACCCTCTCTGTCGCGAGCCCGAATCAAGCCCGCCACGTATGCCACAATTCGCGCGCCCCGCGCTCCGCCCAACGGGCCTCTGTAGCCAACCTGCGCAAGGAATCGTATGGCCAATCCGACACCACTCAAGCTGCTTGACATCAAGCGCCGCTACAAGCGCATCACACCGGTACCGCGCATGCCCAATTTCGCTGCGTGGATAGAGGGCGTGGACTTGACCAAACCGCTCAATGCGGCGGTGTGCCAGGAACTGCGCCGCGCACTCGACGACTTCGAGGTGATCTTTTTCCATCCGCAAAAAATCACCCCGGCGCAACACATCGCCCTGGCCAAGGTATTCGGGCCAATATCAAGCGGCTCTTACTTTGCGCGCCGCACCGACGCGCCCGAAGTGGAGATCATCGAGAGCGACCGCGAGCGACCGCCTGCGATCGACAACTGGCATACCGATATCTCGTGGAAGAAGCAGGCGCCGATGGGCACCGCGATCCAGATCACCGTAACGCCGCCTGCCGGCGGCAACACTTGCTGGAGCAGCATGAGCAAGGCCTTTGAGTGGCTCTCGCCGGGCATGCAACGCTACCTCGAAGGCCTGAGCGCGATCCATACCTGGGAGATGAGCGGCTTTCGTGACGCCTTGGCGAAACGCGGCGAAGAAGCGCTCGTCACTGCCATTCGCAACTTCAAACCGGTGGAACATCCGGTTGTCAGGAAGCATCCCGCCACCGGGCGCAAGTGCCTGTACGTGAACAGCGACTTCACGCGCAATATCGTCGGTGTAGACCGGCGCGAGAGCGCTGCGATCCTGCGCTTTCTGTTCGACTGGGTGCAGCGCCCCGATTTCATGGTGCACCACCAATGGGAGGCGCACGGCATCGCCATTTGGGATAACCGCTCGACCCAGCACTACGCGGTGGCGGACTACTGGCCGCACCACCGTATCAACCAGCGTGTCACCTTTGACGTACCAGGCACGCGCAGCAGCGGCAGCAACGTGAATCAGACTGTGCTCAAGGGCAAGCGCCTGCGTACCGAAAAGCGATAAGTTAAGGAAGGGCTGAAAAGTCCGCAGATCAGCGACTTAGTCAGCTATTCCTTGGCAGCCGCAATCGGTTACGGCGTGCGCGTGGCTGCTCCATCGAAGGAACCAAGCACTTCTCCGGAGAATGGCTCCTGGAGCGCTTTTTAAGGTCGTCCCCAGAGCTGATCACTGGCCATGGCGGCCCCTTCCGCCATTGATTTCAACTTGGCGTAGGCAATCGGTGGATGCACGGCGCCAAAACCTGCGAAGGTGCCGAAGCCGCAATCGGATGCGGCCATCACGCGTTCGCGGCCGACGATGTCGGCAAACTTCAAGAGACGCTGCGCCACCAGGCGCGGATGCTCGATGAAGTTGCACACCGAGTCGATGACGCCGGGCGCGAGGATCTTGTCTTCGGGAATGGTGGTGGCCTGCCATACCTCCCACTCGTGGGCATGGCGTGGATTGGATGCCTCGAACACATAGGTACCCACGCGTGCCTTGAGCACCACGGGCATGATGGTTTCCAGCGGCACATCGTGATGGTGCGGCCCGTCATAGTTACCCCAGCAGATGTGCATGCGCACCCGCGCCGGATCGACGTTGGCGAGGGCATGGTTGAGGGCATCGATCTGTAGATAGGCGTTGCGCAAAAATTCGGCGTCATCCACATCGCGAAAGCGGATATGGCGCCCCATGGCAATGTCGGGCGAGTCGATCTGCAAATCGAACCCGGCCGCCACAATGGCCTCGTACTCGGGGCGCATGGCTTCGGCCAGCGCGCCGAGGTAGGCCTCCTGGCTTGGGTAGTGGCGGTTCGGCTGGAACACCGCAATCACGCCGGGTGAGGCCGCGTTCATGAACGCACGCTTCGCCCCGGCCGCAGTGACCGCCGCCGTCAGGTTTGCCAGGTCGGCGCGCAGCGGCTCCATGGTGCGCACACTGATGGGCGCACAGCAAATCGGGCGGTGATATTTGGGTGTGGCGCCGAGCTTGGCCAGCCGCTCCTTGTAGCCGGGAAAGTCGTCGAGGTCTTTCGGGACAGCCCGCGGCATTTCCCCGATCTCAAATCCGTTGAGGCGGTGGCGGATGTAAGTCGCGTAGCTGATCTTGCTCATCTCGCCATCGCTGACGACATCGACGCCGGCCTCGACCTGCTTGTTCACCACGGCGGCAACGCTGTCGCGCATCACCCGGGCGTAGGCATCACGGTCGGTGAGCGTCCCCTGGTCTTCGGCGAACAACTGGTCCACCACCTCCTGCGGCCGCGGCAGGCTGCCGACATGGGTGGTGAGGATGCGGGTCTGGGCCATAAGAAACTCCAAAGGGTGGGGGAAGCTTAGGGGGAGGTGTTTCGATCTGTTTCAGGTGCGACCGCGCGCGCGAGGGCGGCAGCGCTCAAGGGGCGGGTGGTGCCACGCAGCACCGGCGCCATCGACACGGTGACGGCTCGGGTGCGCAAGTTCGGTGTGGCGATACGCTCCACCAGAAGATCGATGGTCTGTGCCACCAGTGCGGGGACGTTCTGCCGCATGGTGGAAAGGGCATACCCTTGCCAGGCGGACGGGGGCGCATCATCGACGCCCATCACCATCAAGTCACCCGGCAGGGTGAGCCCCAGCTCGACGCGCGCCACATCCATCAAGGCATAGGCCAGCATGTCGGACGCACAAAACACGGCGTCCGGCCGTGGCTTGCCGCGCAACAACAGGCGCGCAGCAATCGCGCCTTCGGCATAGCCAAAACTGCCGGCGTGCTCGCAGCGGGCAGCCGGCCACTCCTGGGCAAAGCCGGCGGCACGGTCACGGTCAGTAGAGGTATCCGGGTCCCCACCCAGATAGGCGGCACGGCGCGCACCGCAGGCACGCAAGATCCGCCCCGCAGTGCGCCCGCCGGCGCGGTTGTCACTCGATACACGGGCGCCCCTGGCGCGCAACTCGGCACGCCCGAACTGGATCATGGCAATGCCGCGCTCGGCACAGCGTGCTGCCAGCCGTGATGACAGGGTCGCCGCGGTC
>JANLTL010000306.1:0-2399 GCA_031362905.1 Burkholderiales bacterium
ACCGCCTGCACGCCCGGCGCGAGCTCATCGAGCGTCGGTATGTCCGGGTTGGTGGGCATGCGTTTTTCGCTGGTGACTGCCAGCACCCGGGCTTTGCCGCTTCGCACCAGTTCCGCCGCGCTGGCGGTGAGCACCATGTCGAGCCGGCCGCCGAGCAAGTCTACGATGGCCGGGCTCGGACCCTTGTAGGGGATGTGCGTCATGTTCAGGTTGAGGGTTTGCTTGAGCAACTCCGCCGCGAGGAAGCCCGAAGTGCCGACGCCGGCCGAAGCGTAATTGACGGTGCCCGGCTTCGCCTTGACCAGAGCGAGGAACTCCTGAATCGTTTTGATCGGTGAATCGGCCTTGACGATCACGTACTGCGGGTAGAGACCGATGAGCACGATGTGCTGAAAATCCTTGAGCGGATCGTAGGGGATCTTCTTGTACATCAAGGGCCCGGGCGCAATCGAGGAGTTGTAGGTGGCCGCCAGGGTGTAGCCGTCCGGCGCGGCCTTGGCCACGGCGTCGGCCCCCAACGTCGACCCGGCACCGGGCCGGTTTTCAATCACGATGGCTTGCTTGAGGGCGGCTCCGAGACGTTCGACCACCAGGCGCAACGCCACTTCGGTGCCGGTGCCCGGGGCAAACGGGATCACCAGTTTGATCGACTGGGAAGGGTAGGCCTGCGCCCAGGCGCCAAGGCTGAACAGCAGGGAGAATGCAATCGCGAGAGCTTGTTGGGCGAGGCGCATGCCGTTACCTTCGAGGTGGAAAAATGGATCGTACAGGCTTTCGCGTTTAACATCTAGTAATGTGATTAAAAGGTATGATGCGCCCCCGAAACCGCCCGTGGCCCGCCTTGATCACCCAAGCCTGCAAGAAAATGCAAGCTCGTTCAGACAAAATTTGCAGAAAGCATGTTGCGCCAACGCGCGTGGGTTGCGACTGCTAGACAATTGCTAACGAGGCATACATCCATGCTCTGCACGTCATGCAGAACCGAGAATTCGAACGACGCGAATTTGTGCACGACTTGCGGCCGGGGCCTTCAGGAGGGTGCTAGTGCGACGGAACCGTCGCCTCAATTGCGTGCGCCCGCGCAGCCGGAGATGACCACAGCAAGCCCGGAGGCCGCCGGCGTCAGGGCAAGCCCGGGGAACTGCCGCGGGCGATCAGCGCGGCAGCGCGGCAGGCACGGTGTATCGCGATTGCGACGAATGTTCCGAGATGGTGGTGATTGCTGCGGGATCTTTTCGGATGGGTTCAACGGCTGACGCGGTGGCCGATTCGACGCCTGCTGATGAACAACCGCAGCACACGGTGTCAATCAAGACGTTTTCTCTTGGCAAGTTCGAGGTCACGCAGGCCCAGTGGCAGGCCGTGATGGGGACCCTGCCGAGTCGTTTCGAAGGGCGCACATTGCCCGTCGAGCAGGTGTCCTGGGTTGACGCGCAGGCGTTCCTCAGCAAGCTCAGCGAAAAGACCGGAAAGAAATACCGATTGCCCTCGGAGGCCGAGTGGGAATATGCGGCGCGTGCCGGGAGTCAAACGAATTATTCGTTCGGCGATATTGAAAACGAACTCCGACGCTACGCCTGGTTTCTTGGCAATGCAGGCCATAAAACCCACCCGGTGGGCGAGAAAGTGGCGAACGCCTTTGGTCTCCACGACATGCACGGCAATGTGTGGGAGTGGACTGAAGACTGCTGGAACAGCAATTACGCTGGCGCTCCGGGCGACGGCAGCGCATGGACTGCGGGCGACTGTTCCCTGCGCGTGGTGCGCGGCGGTTCCTGGGGCAGCAGTTCACGGTTTTTGCGCTCAGCGTTCCGCTATGGGGGCCCCACTGCGCGCCGCTACAGCAACGACGGTTTCCGCGTTGCCAGTACCCAGTAAATCATCCCGCCTCGCTTCAATTGCGGGCGGACAAAATCCGCCAGGTTTGCGCGAATTTTGACACCCATTCACATGCGCGGGACATCGGCTTCAGGCTCGCAACTGCGGCGTGGATCGGCGGCTTCCCTAAGCCGAGCCCGCCACCGCAATCGCCCCCACCGCCACAAACAGCCCGCGAATCGCCTCGGGCGTGATGTTGCGCGTGATGAACACCAGGCGCGTGCCGGTATCAGCACTCGGCCAACGGTCCAGCTCCACTGGCGGGTGGAAGATGTGCTGCACGCCCTGAACCACCACCGGTTTGCCGTCCACATTCACGATGCCTTTGACGCGCAGCATGTCCGGCCCGCGCAGCTTGGTGAGCAACTCCATCGCAGCGGAGAAGCCGTCCCAGGTGAAGGGCGCGTCGAAGCGTAGGGAGAGGGTGCGGATAGCCGGGTCGTGCCGTCCGCCGCGGCGCTCGCCGAGGTAGCCGTCCCCTTCGCCCTCAAGCGGCGTGCCGAGGAAGCGCTGCGTGGCCG